>DAIDIS010000052.1 GCA_027451785.1 Acidimicrobiales bacterium | reverse complement strand
TGAGCCCATGTGAGGTTCATCTCCTCATAGGCATGAAGATTGTGAGGAGAGGTGAGCAAGGAGACTATCCGATTAAATCCCTGCTCACGGAGCCAGATGATCTCCTCTTGGCGCCGCACAGGACGATGGTTGCGGGCATACCCACCGGGACGCTCGCTGATTGCCAATTTGTCCTTAATTACCCAGGTGAAGTTCCTCGGTGGTATTCCCGCCGCCCACTTACCTTTCATTAGTCACCTTCCGTGGAATAACCAGCCGCGCGAACTGAAACCTGTCTCCAATTCCCAATCTAGCGGAACCCGGCGTCATCGAAAGCCAAGGGTACCTGGTTTTGCGAGGCTCACTGCCTCAACCGTCATTTTTACGTCATGCACTCTGATCATGCTCACGCCTTTTAAGGCTAGGTATGCCGCCAGGGAAAGCGATGCTTCAAGGCGATTCTCAACCGAGGACGACTCGCCCGAGGCTTCCCGCGCAATTTCACCCAAAAAGCGCTTTCTGGAAACGCCGACGGCCACTCCATAGCCGCAATCGGTCAGCTCATCGATACGACGTAGTATCTCAAGATTTTGACCAGTATTCTTTGCGAACCCGATCCCGGGATCAATCCAGATCTCCTCCGCTCCCGATTGCTTGCCCTCTTCCGCCTTGGCAAGCAGAAACTCCCTGGTCTCGGCTACTACATCCTCATAGTAGGTAAGCTCCATCATCGTCTGAGGAGTGCCTCTCATGTGCATTGCCACCCATCCCACACCCTTCTCTCCAGCCAGGGCACCAAGCGATGATGACACGTCATTTATGATGCTGGCACCGGCCCCCAGTGCCTCTTTAGCCACGTCCTCGTTGAAGGTGTCGATGGATATCCGTGCGCCTCTTTTTGCGATTTCAGGGGCTATCTTTTCAATTACGGGCAAAACTCTCCGGATCTCTTCAGCCGCCCCGACAATCTCCGCCCCGGGCCGCGTCGACTGTCCTCCGACGTCAATAAACTCAGCTCCCTCGTCGACCATCTGCAACGCCCTTTCCAAGGCGACGTCGGTGTCGAGAAACTTTCCTCCGTCGAAAAACGAGTCCGGGGTCACATTCAAGATGCCCATAACCTTCACGCGCGGCACCAACCGACAAGTCGCCAGGGCAGACAGATGACCGCCCGTGGCCCAGAAAATTGCCGTAGGAAGTACAAGCTAACGAACAAGCCTCGGCCCTATGAAGCTCATCGCCTCTGCCCGAGTGGCACTATCGCTCCTGAACAGCCCTCGCACCGCTGAGGTGACTGTCTTGGAACCCGGTTTGTTCACGCCACGCATCGACATACAAAGATGTTCAGCCTCAATTACCACCAGGACCCCCCTGGGCGACAGAACCCCATCAAGAGCGTCTGCCACCTGCGTCGTCAGGCGTTCTTGAACCTGGAGACGGCGTGCATACCCCTCAACCATCCTGGCAATCTTGGATAGGCCCGTAATCTTTCCATCGCTGGCCGGGATATATGCGACGTGGGCCGAGCCGATGAATGGCATTAGATGGTGCTCGCACATCGAATAGAACGGGATGTCCTTTACCATGATCATCTCGTCATGCCCTGCATCGAACGTTACCGATAGGTGCTCCGCCGGGTCGGTCCACTGACCGGCCGTCAGCTCAGCAAGCATCTCCGAAACCCTCTCGGGCGTTCGTTCAATCCCCTGGCGTCCAAGATCCTCTCCGATTGCCCCGAGCAAATCCCTCACAGCCTTTGAAGCCGCTTCAATGTCTGGTGCTTTGCTCAACGGCGCCTCAACGTTAGGGGCTTTGCTCACCGACTCCTCGATTCCATATCCTGACGTCCTCGATCCTCACGCCCACAATCCTGACGTGCTCTCGCCGTATCTGCACGAAACTTCAGGCCTTATAGGTGCAGATCATCGGGAGGTTTCGGTACTTCTCGTCCACATCCAGCCCGTATCCGACGACGAACGTAGGAGGAATTTTAAACCCTACGTACTTGAGGTCCAGCTTTGCCTTCTGCAAACCCTCCTTTACCAGGAGCGCACAGACTTCGAGCGACGCCGGCTCCCTGGACAGAAGGTTGCGCTTGAGAAAAGAAAGGGTAAGCCCCGAGTCGACAATATCCTCGACGACGACAACGTGGCGGCCCGAAATGTCGAGGTCGAGGTCTTTCACCATGCGGACTATTCCGCTTGTTTTGGTGGCACTGCCATAAGAAGCCACCGCCATGAAGTCCAGCTCAACGGGCAGACCGACTGCTCTCGCTAAGTCGGTCATGAACATGAAAGCCCCCTTCAGCACCCCCACCAGAAGCGGAGGCCTGTCGGCATAGTCGGCCTCAAGCTCCTTGCCCAGTTGAGAAATCCGGGATTGCAGCTCTTGCTCGGAAACCACCACCTCACCCAGTTTCGGGTCGTTCAATCCGAGAACGTTCAAGATGACTCCTCCTTCAAGCTTCACCCCGCTTGCCGGGATGAGCGCTGGCGGTACTGCCTGCTCGGCCGCTTTGGGCTGGAGTAATTATGCGCATGTGACCGCCAGAACGCCTAACCGAGTAGCCCCCTTCGAGCTCACACCCAGTCGCCTCATTGCGAGCCACCGCCATGACCCTCTCGACTTCGGCGGAGCTGGCCGGTCTACCCAATGCCGACGCGAGCCAAGCCCTGACGGCTCTACGGGCCAAGGCCGGCGGTGCTTCCCGCACCTGCCGCGCGGAGCAGGCGTCGATGGACAACGAGGCGTCATTCAAGTATCCAGCCTCTGCTGCCATGTACTCGCATTGGCGAGCCAAGACGGGTACCAGATCTCGCTCTGCCACCTCGCTCAATAGCGGCAGGACCCTGTGTCTGACCTGGTTCCTGCGGTAACCCAAGTCGGAATTGGACGGGTCCTCGATGGTCGAGATGCCCACTGCCCGGCAAAGCGAGCGTGCTTCGTGCCGACGGAGCGGAAGAAGTGGTTTCGCAGTGCTCCGCTTCATGCCCGAGAGGCCGTCCGTCCCTGAGCCTCTCATGAGGTTTAAGATGACAGTCTCCGCTTGGTCGTCGGCGGTATGACCGGTCGCTACGCCTTTCGGCAAGACCGAAAGCCTTGCCTCCCGCAGCCGCGCTTCGAGATTGGGTCCCGGAGGCACGTCGACTTTATGACTCTCGAATCGCGCTCCAAAGGCTGAAGCGGATTCAAACACGATTGCCGCCTCAGCGCCCGAACCTTCGCGAATTCCATGATCTACGTGATGGGCTACAACCACACCAGGGTCCTCAGCAACGAAAGTCGCAAGTATCAAAAGCGCCGTAGAGTCCGGCCCGCCCGAGACCGCAATATGCACGTCTCGGCCGCCCCCTGTCCCGTCTGCCCCTCGGACCAATTCCCAGAGGTCTGGACACCTGGACGACAGTTCCGCAGCTAAATTTCGCCAATCCTCAACCGGTGCATCAGATGGACGGAAGGCGTTTCTCGTTGATCGAGGCGCACTAGAACTTCCCAAGTGGCCGCTCTCTGGAATCATCTATTGGTCACTTGCGGGATTGGAAGACTTAGACGGACTGTGGGGCCTCGGGTGCGGATTCGCCGGTAACGCGCGAAACCCAAGATGCCGAGTTCTTGATCTCTTCGAGAGATGGGAGCCACTCCGGTCCCCTCCAAGCAAGATCAAAAAGCTCCCTTCCCCCCTGCCTCTCGACCTCCTCAATAAATTTGGCCCCATTGGTGTATTGGCGCATCTTGGCGTCCATACCCACGAGCTGCGAGACGATCTTTGCAGGGAAAGACTTGTTGCGCCTCCTCGCAGAAAGAGTCTTAGAGAACTGCGGACCCAATGGGATGAGGTCGGTCGCAGCCCTATCCATAACCACGTTCCCGTGACCTTCCAGGAGACTCATGAGGCCTTGAATTCGCGAGACCAATGCCTTGGCCTCGGGACCAAGCATCATTCCTATTATTCCGCTCTCCTCGGCAAGCGGGTTCTTTCCCTCGCGAACCATAGTTGCAAGCTTCTTGAGAGTTTCCGTCATCCTTGCGGGGTCCGGGGTAGTGAGTTTCATCGTCTCGGTAACGAGGGCGACAAAGTGTTCGCGCATCCAAGGAACGGCGCAAAATTGTGCCCTATGGGTCAGCTCGTGAATCGCAATCCAAAGGCGGAACTGTCGAGGCGGGAAGCCGAATTTCCTCTCCATCTCGACGATGTTCGGGCCGACAAAGTAGACCGCGTCCCCACTGCCGAGCGACGACTGCGCTAAATCGTCGGCAACATACATAAGGTCATACTGACCAAGCACCCTTGTAGCCATCCAACCGAGAAGTGTCCCTAGCTCCGCACCCGCAATCACTTTACTGATAGGTCCCAATAAAGCTTGGCCGCCTGGAGACCCAATCGACACCAACAGAGGATCCAAAAGCCTCTCAAGAGAACGCAGGTTGGCATTTACCCACCCAGCGCGATCCGTCACGATGGAGTTTGCGACTTCGGAAGGCACCACGAGCCCAGTGGAGCGCTCAACCCGCTCTTGAGCAATTTCGGTCAGCTCCGCAAAATCATTCGATAGGGCCGTCTGGTCGTACCAGCGCAATGGACCGAGGCTGGAGACTCGAGACGCCACAGATCTTGCAACCCCCCAAGACACCGCCGACCCTCCACCTTGATGGGAACCCACTCCCTTCGACAGACTCTCCACCTTTCCGGTGTTCTCAGTCGATTGAGTCATGCCGGATTGCATCCGCGATTCGCTCTTTGAGCCCTCCAGGAACTACGTCCTTACATTTGTTGGCGATCAGCTTCCTCAAGTCCGCCTCGAAATCGTAAGCGTCCAAACAATGCCCACAGTCATCAAGATGGGAGCTGATCTCCAAGCGCCTGGCATCCGTCAGCTCACCGTCTAGGTAGTAATAGAGGCGCTTAATCGCTTCGTCACATTCAGATCCGGAGCCCGTACACTCTTCGCTCAACGTCTACCTTCCTCCTGGACCGGGCACATCTCAGGCATCTCCGGCTTGGCCTCCAACAAGGCCTTTTTCAAGCCCATACTCTCCTAACGCTTTTTGAAGCGCTCTTCTTCCACGATGGATTCTGCTCATCACTGTACCCACTGGGACATCGGTGATCTCCGAGATTTCCTTGTACGAGAAACCTTCGACGTCCGCCAAAATGACAGCGATCCGAAACGCATCGGGAAGCGTCTCGATTGCGGCCTTGACCTCGTCGTCGGTGAAGAGATCCAAAACTTCGTCCTCGGCGCTTCGGCCCAACCGGAATCCCTGTTGGCCACCAATCCGGTGGTAAAGGTAAAGGTCTTCTACATCCTCGACATCGGCAATTTCAGGCCGCCTCTGCTTGGCCCTATATGAGTTGATGAATGTATTGGTTAGGATGCGATAAAGCCAGGCCTTCAAGTTCGTTCCCTCTTGGAAGCCCTCAAATGCTCGATATGCCCTGAGATAGGTCTCTTGGACCAAGTCCTCTGCGTCCGAAGGGTTTCGAGTCATCCGCAGTGCCGCCGAGTACAAGGCTGGCATATACTCCATTGCCTGTTGGACGAAACGCTCTTGGTCGGCCACCCAATAACCTTACTATCGGTGCGACACTTGAGAACTTTGCATCTCTATATTCGCAAATACCTATAGATATTTATGCGACCCTTCCCTACACTCGATAATTGAGCACGAAAAGCAAGACGACGGGTACTTTCACGCACCCGAGGTACGTCGGAGCCGCTCCGGGATCTAGGGGGGACCGGATGCATTTCAAGGAGAAGCAGGGCAACGGCCTTGTAATGAGGATCGTCTCCAGGATCATCAAGACGAGCTACCTTCTTACACCGGTCTACTACCTGGCTTTCATCTTCTATAGGCAAGCCCCATTCCGCTGGGCGAACCTGGCGGTGGCGGTTGCCTGCGGCTTGGTCATGTTTTCCTGCGCCGCCCGCGACTACCGCAACTACCTGACTGGCAGGCTGGACAAACTGAGTGCAAGGTTTTCATTTTTCCAGATTGCACTGGGTGTAGTGGCAGCCTTGTCAATCAACTTGGGAACCAGCCCAGGCGTTGCCGGA
>DAIDIS010000051.1 GCA_027451785.1 Acidimicrobiales bacterium | reverse complement strand
AGGAGCTTCGATGCTGACGAATACCAGAACTCGCCATCCGACAACGTTCCTGCCGAGCCCGGCTGCGAGGTCATACGTGCCTGCGCACAAAGGGCGTTAGCGGTCCGCCTGGCACCGACCAGATCCCTGCATCGCTCCAATGGGCTCCACTGCCTCGAATAGGCGGACCACTCTTCCGGCATCCCAGCACCGATAGCGGATGCTGGATCGAAGATGGCAACCCCGCCATGCTTGCGTCTTGCCTCGATGGTGTGTCCGACCAGGTCCGCCTTTACGCTTACCGCCAACACGGGGCCTTTCCACTCCAAAATTGCAGGTACCGCCAAACCTGATGTTTTGTATGTCTGCGTCGGACCCACTATCGCTACCGAATGGCGCGCCTCGGAAGCTACCAGCCACCTTCCCCACCTGCCGATCGTCAAGCGGCCTGGCTGAGCCTCGCGCACTAACAGGGTCTTGGCGTCCCGTTTCGTAGCCCACCGCATTTTGGCCGAAATCCCACCGCGTCCGGCCTTTACTACGGTTCCTCTCCCGCGGCCGGACAAGGTCCCCGAACCGCTACCTGAAGAGGTTCCTCTCCCGCGGCCGGACAAGGTGCCCGAACCGTCGCTCCGCCACATCCTCCGGACCATCATTGAGGCAATTACGCCCAATGCAACCTCGCCCGCAAGGACCACATAGAAGGAGCCGACGGCCGGCAGAGTGGAAAGTGTCGGTATAGACATCCCTCGCGAGGAAAGGTAATTCGAGAATGGGTCGCCGGGCTTCACGCCTAACCCGGATAGCAACGAAAGTGAACTCGCAAAGACCGGAGCGGCAGTCCCGCAGCCGAAGAACGCGAAGGTGGCCTTCCCAGCTAACCAAACTGCAATGCAACCACCCACCAATCCCACCAACACAATTACCAAGAAAGCATCGGAGTTACCTGACGGTGCCGCTCGTCGGCCGGCACCCATGCCATAGCCGCTCATGGGGCCAATGCCCATAACGCTTGAAAGCAATCGTCAAGATCACGAATCGTCCTCACCTGCCTGCGACCTCCGCCATAGCCTGATCTGTGTCTACGATCTCCCGCTCCATTGCACCCAACCGGTGCTCCACCAAGAACGACCTCCCCCCGACCTTCCAAACGGCAACACCTCTCCTAAGCCTTGGCAGTAGAGCCGCCTCAGTGGATGTGAGGCCGAGTACGCCGGTACAGGAGTCAAGCTCTCCGGGCGGCTGGGAGTAGACAACACGAGTCTCCGAATCGGCGAGTAAGCCGCTCGCCAACGACACCTGCTCGGAGTCGCTGGAACCGACCGCATTCAGGTCCGACACTCGGTGAAAGACGGCGATATTGGACACGCCGTAAGCTCGCGCCAGCTTCCAAGAGGACTGGAGCCACCTGGCTACGCCGATATTGGAAAGGATCGCCCAGGCTTCGTCGATTACAACCAGCCTTTGTTTGCCGTCTTTGCGCATGAGGAATGACGAAAGCCAGGCTGACGCACAAGTCATCAATACCCCCAAGCCTTTCGAGGAATAGACGGCCGAAAGGTCAAGTACGACCAGAGGCCCGTCGAGGTCGATACCCGGAGTGGTCGGACCGTCGAACATACCCTTTAGATCTCCATCGACCAGCCTCCGCAACTCAAGACCCGCATCCCGACCGAAGGCGGCTAATGACTCTTCGTCGCTGTAGATTTCCGACGCGGCGTGGCCGTCCGGCCTTAGTAACCTGCGAACGACGTCGGAGATAACGGGCTCGCCACTCTTCTCCCTGACTACCGACTTCAGCGCAAGCTCAATTGCAGTGTGTTCGGTGGGCAAGAGCGAGCGCCCGAGACAGGCACTTGCTAGTGAAGCGAGAAGCTCGGATTGGCGCCTCTCTCCCTCGCCCTTTGGTAGGTCATCCGGTACTGAGAGCGGGTTGAGCGTGGTCTCCCCGCCAGGCCTCAGGAATATGGGGCTTGTCCCCCATGAACGCGCCAGATGGCCGTACTCGCCCTTGGGGTCGATCACCCATGCCTGCCGCCCGAACACAGCTTGGCGCCAAAGGTAGGACTTGACGAATGCGCTCTTGCCCCTTCCGATCTGTCCGACCACGACCATGTTTGGGTTAGTAAGGATCCCGCTCGCATATAGCTGGAAGGGGTCGAACACGAAGGCGCCACCCAGAAGATCCCGCCCTATATAAACGCCATCCGAGCCAAGGGTCTGCCCCGCTACAAATGGGTAAGCTGCCCCCAAGTTGGCCGTTGTAATCTGGTGCGCCGGAACGCTCATCTCAGGCCCCTGCCCAAAGGAAGAGTCCACGCGAATGCGCTTGCCTGCTCGCCGTACAACCTTCTCAGAGTTAGATAAGACTGGGCGGAAGCCTGCAGGACTCTCGCACAACTGTCTTCAAGTTCCTCTGGAGAGCCGGCGCTGACGGTCACATATCCCGAGAACCTGTACTGGCCATGCCCATCGGCCAACTCCCGCTCACGCCTGGCCAAGACTTCGTCCTCCCTCGACCTCCTGGCTGTCGACACAAAGCCACCCCTGCGGCGAAGCTCGTTGTCTGCCATCCTTGAGACCTTTGCACTCTCGGCCTGCTTACTTGCCTTCAGTGGACTGAGTGGCTCCATTACCACCGACATGGCCATACGTACCCCGGGCTTCAGCAAAAGTGGAACCAGGAAATCGGGACCAACTTCGACTCTTGGCCACTCGGAAACCCAGAAGGTCGCACTGTGGAGGCCGTCGCTTACGAAGGAGTCCCATTCCTCTCGGCAAGCAAACGGCCAAGATGGACTCCCTTGGCGGGAAACGGCAAAACTGTCACAGAGTGCTTGTCGAATTTCAGGAACTGTAAGAATTGCTCCGACGCGCAGGTCACAACTTTTCACCTGGTTCACGGTCGAGGAGACCTCGCGAACAAGATTGGTGAAGTTCCTCTCTTTGGAGTTGCTCCTCGCCTTTGCCGGCTCGTCCTTTACAGACACGACCACATATGTCTCGTGTCGCGACTCATTTACCTCTCCAGACAACAGGAGTTCGTCGTAAGATCGACTGGCGGGGTCGTCCATCTCGAGCCGGGCGTTCGAGTCGAAATACGACCTAATAGCCTCTCCTTGGTCCGGAAAAGAGCGCTTCACCCATTGAACCCGCCGTAGAGCGGTCCCCTCCCTCGCTGCTCCAGCCAGAAACAATGACCACGATTCGACTCTCTGATTCTTTTCCTCTGTCTCGCGCAATGGAAAGCCATCGGAGAACACACGAAGCACGGCACTCAGCGTTCGATTTCTTGGATCGTGGATAACTCCGATCTCTCCGCCGCCTCCCTCTAGCCGAGTACTCAAGAGGCATAGAGCAGAAAGCTCCCCAGGAATCGGCATTTCGGGCATCGCACATTCGCCGGAGCTTTCCGCACCTTCCAGCAGTACCCCAGAGCTGACCTTCCTCCGCCCCCGCACAATAGACGCTGTCCATTTCGTTATTGTTGGCGCCCACTGCTCCCCCGTTTTCCCGCCGAAGGGCACAGAGGCAATCACGCCACCAATGGCAATTGATCCAAGTGCAAACGCCAGTCCGACGGCCCCTCCAAGCAAGCGGAACGCGATGATCCCTACCAGCACACCGCAAGCGACAGACGCTACCTGTCCACCTTCAAATCCGGCGATTACCCCCTTACGCTCCAGCACACCAAATCTGTAATAGTTTGGCTTGCCACCGGCTCCGCCCCGATCGTTGTTGCTCATAGCGCCGATTCTCCAGCCATGCTCCCGCCCTTCACCGCTAATCCTCCCGGGCTATACCCTGCGTCCCTTGAGCCATTCCCATCCCCGCCCCTTGCGCCATGCCCATCCCCGCCTACTCCAATCGTGCCGTTTATCCCAGATGCGCCCCCAGCCGGCGATGGCACCCGAGGAGTTGAGGGAACCGAGCCGGATGGACTCAAGCCCGAGCCGCCCCCTGAACCGCCCCCTGGGCCGCTCAAACCGGATCCTGGACCGCCAACCGGGCCACCCCCTGAAGCTGGGCCGCCCCCCGAACCGAGGCCACCGCCTGAGCCACCCCAGCCGGGCGGGCCCGGAAGATCATCAAAATTCGGGGTATTACTGCTGCCTATGGCCATCCTTACGGAATTGCCTGCCGACGGGTTTGTCCCGGCAGACTTCGACTCATCCTCTTGTTGTGACGCCCACAGGTGCTCGAAGCCCATCTTCGCGGCCCTAATTCCTGAAGACGTGGCCTTCCGACCCGGTGCATCCAATTGCGATACTGCCCCCGCCTCCATGGCCGGAATCAACTTCAGTAAGGCGAACGGCGAGAAGGCGGCC
>DAIDIS010000050.1 GCA_027451785.1 Acidimicrobiales bacterium | reverse complement strand
CCTAACGATCCTGGCAGCTGGTCGTCGTAGCCGTAGTCTCACTGCTAGTCGGGATGGCTATCGATTACGCAACTCAGGGAAGTGCCGGCGCGGGAGGACCTGCACGGGCAGGTTACAAGGCCCCTCCACCGGCAGCGGCATCAGCGCCAGTAGCTTCCGGCTCGAACAATACGACCGCATCAGGATCGTTAGGGTCGAAACAGGCTCCATCGTCCTCTGGAAGCTCCTCGAATATAGGCACTTCGCCCGGATCAGCTGGGTCGACCGCCGAGACGGCCGGACAGCCTGGAAGCACAAGTGCTTCGTCGGTTACGACAACGACCCAGGCTGCGACGGTCTTAGTCGGTCCCGTTAAGCAATCCGGCAATTGGACCAGTGCCACATTCACAATTACCTCGGGAACCTGGAACATCGGCTGGGCATATCAATGCACTCCGGCACCTACCGGAGCCCCTGGATTCCAGGTATTCGCCGTCCAATCAGGCCAGCCACAGGGAGCAGCGGTTGTGAGTGGTTCTCAGGAATCCGGGAGTGGGGTGACGCCTCAGACTTCGACCGGGACATTTACGGTACAGGTACAAGCAGGTTCTCAATGCATATGGGCGCTGAAGGTCACCGGCGTAGGGAGTACCTAGAGTCCTGATCGGAAGCTTCCGGCGGCCATGCTCCGAGCGGCCTGTTCAGCGTGATTAGGGCTTGGCGCTGTCGGCTACAGGGCCATCGGTAAGTGCTGAAAGATCCCTTTCCAAGCTTTCGAAGTAGTCATACTTCCGCCTGGTGCTTACCTGAAGTGGTTCCTGAAAAGCAGCAGGATTCCAGTTGAGTTGCGAGCTTCTGCCGTTTGAGAAGTTGCCTGTCCCCGGAGAGCGATGAGGGGGATACGAGATCTTGTTGTGCCCCAGGGGAAGGTCGTGGATCGACTGATTGACCTGTGCGATTGAAGTGTCGTGGTGAGTGAGATGCGCGTCCCCGAAATTGCTCAATCCCGCCGCATCAGGACTCGGGACACCCTGCCGAATGGAAGGCGGGCCAAGTATCGTATCGGAAGCCCGTTGATAGCCGACCGCATCCTGGTTCTCGTCGGGGTATTGGTAGGCCCTGCTCGAATGGTGAGCGTGCCTGTCAAAGCCGTGAGTGTGGGTCGATGGGCCGCGTGGGCCGGGAAGCCTGAAGGAGCTATGAGGTGCGCTCAGCCTCTTGCCCTGCCCAGGTTGGGCGAAGTCGGGATGCAGACTCAAATCCGGGTCTAACCGATGAGAATCTCCAGGAGTTGAAACTGGAGTGGATCGCGAGGAGGACGGTCGATCTTCGGCGTCGCTTTCTTCGGGTGTGAGATCAGAAACTTGGGAATGAGCGGGAATTGAGGGAGCCCAGCCATCGGCATTGATCGAACCGGATGCGCCCGTGACGGGGCAGCTCTCCCTCAGCCTGCTTAGAGCTGAAACGAGTTCGCTCTGGCTGCGCGAAAGCTGTCGCAGGCTTGCAGCCAGATCGTTAATTCGAGTCGATTCAGGCGATGGAAAATTCATTGTCCTTCTGGCACCCAATGTGAATTTCAGGTCGGCAGGCGTTGTTGGTACTTGAACTCATTGTCCCAAAAATGCGTTCATAAGTCCCACAGTACTCGGAAATATTAACTGAATATGTCCAACAGATAAACTGAATGATAACTATCATCGAGGCTTGCCATATTTGTAAATAAGCCTCACATGTCACTACGCTTTGCTTGTGCAGCCGGTTGAGATGGAGGAGCGTGAAGCCTCAATTAGACTGGGTGCAAGTGTTGATGGGCTTTCTCACCTTGCGCCCGAAGTGTCAGCTCGAACTCTTCTCAGCACAGCTCAGAAGAAAGTCCTCCTGGGACTGCTGGGAGCCCTCATAGTCTTATTGCTCTTGGCTACCAACACCACTCTCATTGTGCTTATGGCCATGGTCATCTTCTCGTACCTGGCATCGGTGGCTTTCAGGGTTTACCTGTTCATTCTTTCAGCGCGGCGGTCGTCGGTGGAGATCGTCGATGACAGGATTGCTGCCGGTGTGCCCGCCGATGAACTCCCCATCTATACAGTCCTCATTCCCGCCTACAGGGAACCTCACGTTATTGACGAATTGATCGACAAGATCGCCAGGTTCGACTACCCGACGGAAAAGCTGGACGTCAAGATTCTCGTAGAGGCGGATGACACCGAAACACTTGAGGTCCTTGCGGCTAGAGAGCCTGCTGAGCAATTCGAAGTCGTGATTGTGCCGGTTGCAGAGCCCCGCACCAAGCCCAAGGCTCTGAACTTCGGTTTGACATTGGCGAGGGGACAGCTTGTCGCAGTTTACGACGTGGAGGACGACCCGGATCCGTTGCAGCTGAGGCGGGCAGCGGTTGCTATGAGTTCACTCGGGCCGGATGTCGGTTGCCTTCAAGCCAAGCTCACGTATCACAATCAGATGCAAAACATAATCACGAAATGGTTCACGATCGATTATTTGATGTGGTTTTCCTTTTTTCTGCCGGGGCTGGGTGCGCTGAAGACCTTGGTGCCTTTGGGAGGTACTTCAAATCATTTTCGGACAGAGGTCCTCAGGGCGATGGGTGCGTGGGATCCCTACAATGTGACCGAGGATGCTGATCTTGGCGTGCGGATGTACCGAGAGGGCTACGTAGTCAAAGTGCTGGAGTCACTGACCTACGAAGAGGCGAATAGCGATTTCGTCAACTGGGTTAGGCAAAGGTCTAGGTGGTACAAGGGGTACGTGCAGAGCTTGTTCGTGCACCTACGAAGCCCGATTGAGCTGTACCGTGAGATCGGCCCAATCAAAATGGGTCACATGATCATGTTCGTGGGTGGTACGCCGTTTCTGGCGCTGGCGAATCCGATTTTCTGGTTCTTGACGTTTCTCTGGGTGCTGGTCGGGCCGGGTCCCCTCCAGTCGATTTTTCCGGCACCCGTGTATTACGCCGGTCTAATCTGCTTTGCGCTCGGCAACTTTTCCATCTACTACATCTCGGTTGCGAGTTGTCGGATCGCCGGGAGGCGAGAGCTCTTCTTGTCCTCACTGCTGATTCCCGCTTATTGGGTGATGATGTCGATTGCAGCGGTGAAGGCGTTCTGGCAATTGATCTTCACGCCGACATTCTGGGAGAAGACGGTACATGGGCTCCACCTGCAGGGGAACCTGCAAGTTTCTCCGGCGGCTGCGGTGGCTGAGGGACAAAGTGGCCCGCGCGAAGCTGTAGGCTTCCGGCAAGATGAGAGCGGGCCTTCGGGCTCCAGCAGCGAATGACGGTTAGTTCATTGGCCAGCCGGGTGCTTGATTGGGAAGGAACCCAAACCGGACCTGAGAGTGTCAATGGGACGGGTCAGGAGTCTGGAGGGCGAGGGCTTAGGGCGTCGGTCAAAGGTTCAATCGTCTTCGCAAAAGAATTGCTGTCCTTTTCTTACCATCGCTTGACCAAGCGCTCTTCCTTCTTCGTCCCGCTCGTCGTCTACCTTTCTTGCGGATACCTACTCGATTTCGTATTCCGCAGCTTCCCTGGGGACGCGGTCTCCCGAATGGCAAATGCCTTTTACATGTTGTACTCCCGAGACCCTCACCTGGCCTCGGTCGGGTTCGTATGGACACCTTTGACCTCCTTTGCTGATTTCATTCCACTCCTCTTTAGGGATCTCTGGATGCCGCTTTCGAGTCACGATGTTGCTGGAACGTTGGTCTCGGCGATGTTCATGGCCGGGGCGGCATACCAATTGGAGCGCTTACTCGGAGGCTTCCGGTTAGACCGGAGGATGAGGACGATCCTTGTGGCGACCTTTGCTCTGAACCCGATGATCGTTTTCTTCGGGGCTAACGGTATGAGTGAAGCGCTTTATGCGTTCTTCTCAATTGCCTCTACTCGCTACCTTTTTGAATGGGCTCGCAGCAGAAGTACCCGGCTGCTCGCATATGCCGGTGTCATGCTGGGCCTAGGGTATCTGGCCCGTAACGAAGTGGCAGTCGAGGCGTTTGTTGGACTCCTGGTCGTTCTCCAGCAGTCCTTCGCCAAGAGCAAGGGCACCATCAGGGAACGAGCATTACAGTCGTCCATGGACGGCTTCCTTCTCGCTGCACCTTTCGCCGTTTGTTTCGTCGGTTGGGCCGTGGCCAGCTACGTGATTACGGGGATCGCCTTTCAGCAGTACTCCGGAAATCAGGTACTTGTTCAGGCCTCCGGGTTCAAGCCTGGGAGCATTCAGGAGATCCTCGGTCACGAGGCGGCGGCAATTATGTTGCTTTGTCCTCTTGTGGTGCCATCAGCTGTAGCTGCCATTTGGTTGGCATTCAAGAGAAAGTTGACTACGCTCGCCCCTGTCGTATTGCCCGCCTTCGGGCTGGCGTTTACCTTGGCTGCTTACGCCAAGGGGATACTCTTTCCTTGGCTCCGGTACTACATTCTGGCTATCCCACTTGGATACATTATTGCGGGCTGGCTCCTCTCCGAGATATCCGGAGCTTCGCAATTCCGCGGAATCTCAACGCGTAAAGTTTCTTCAACTGAGCTTAAGGTCCGGAGAAACTCACTCATGCGTTTGCCAGGATTCGTGGTACTCGCTCTGGGGCTCGTAGGCATGCCGACATCCGCTTACGCCATGCTGGACCCGAGCATCGGGCAGGGAGAAACCGTTCAGCAACTCGGATTCATATTCCACTCGAAGCCCACGAAAGGCGACCTGGCGGTAGAGCATAAACGTCAAGCGATCCAAGCGATTGACGATTTCATCACGAAATTGGGCTTACGAAATGGCTCTGTTGTCGTCGACAACGACGACTCGTGCGTTCCGGAAGTACTGACGAGTATCGGCAACCCCAAGGTCTTCGTAATCCCAAATGACCGAGACTTCCAGCGAATACTGGCCGACCCGCCCGCATTTGGAACGCACTATTTGATGGTGTCCGTTCACGGGCAAGCTCCTGACGCTATTTCCAACGCCTACCCAGGTATCGCGAGTGGTGCAAACGGACAGGCAACCGTCGTGGCAACCTTCGACTCGAACTCCCAGTGCGGCACGCTTCGCCTGTTGAAGATAAGTCAGGAGCCGAAGGGTTCCTCACAGATGAATTTCCGGTAACGCTTCGGTAAACCCAATGGGTGGTACCTGTGAGGTTATTCACACCTGGGCAAAAGTCTGTGTACAGCGTCGGCTCGTAACTGAGAGAAAACCAAAAAATTACCCAACATGTCCTATCTGGTATCCATGAATTTACCTTGGGCATCTAGATTGCCTCTCGGGTCAGAACGAATGAGCCGAAACTCGAAGTCGTTTCCAACTATCGGATCACGATCGATTGGGATCGTTGAGCATTGAGGACGGACATACGAGAGCACGGTTTGTGTTCGGGCTCTTGGCTGCAATCCAAGTGAAGGCAGCCAATGCAGTTTGACTACGACCAAACTTTCTAGGAGGAAAGTCCCTTATGCCAAAACTGTTCAACGGGTCGTTGGGCAAGAAGCTGGCTTACACAGCGGTTGCCGCTGTAGCAGCCACGGCCTCAATTGCACTGCCATTGGCAGGCATCGCCAATGCTTCGGGCCCCACGCCGACCCTGAGCCCAGACCCGAGTACCGGTTACACCGACGGCCAGACCATCAACATCTCGGTGCCAGCCAACACATACTTCACCCCTGGTGCGGGCATTGCAATCCTCGAATGCACCGACCCCGGTGGGACCATTGCCAACCTCCCATCCGACTCAAGCAATTGCGATGGCGAGACACAAAACGCAGACACGCTTACGGTGAACTCGGACGGAAGCTTCAGCGACACGTACTCGATTTCAGCGCTTCCCAACCAATTCGAGAACCCTAACCAGGCTATTAAATGCAATGCCACAAGCCCCTGCGTGCTTTACATCGGTCAAAACCAGGGTGACTTTACACAACCGAAGGTATTTTCCGCCCCCTTCTTCGTGTCATCGCAGGTCGGAGCCTCAACTCCAGAGACGCCTTTTGCAGTCGCTCTTCCGCTGAGTGCGGGTGCAGTGATGATGGGAGCCGGCTACATCTTCTGGCGCCGTCGTCGCGAGTCCCTCGTTGCCTAGCAGAGCAAGCCGAAACAACAATGCCAGGCCGACAGAAACCTGCAAGTCATCCGTCGGCCCAGCGCAGGTCAATCACTTAACCTTTAAGGAGAATACAATCAAATGAAGCTCAAAAGAGCACACGGCCGTTTGGCCGGGATACTGGGCGCTGGAGCAGCGTCAATCATGGCGGTGACCTTGGCCGGCATCGGCCCCGCATCAGCCATCACCGAGCCGACGGTTCCCTCGGGATTCCCACTGTTCCAAATCGGCAAGGTCGAGATGGACAGGGCGTCGGGATCGGACACCACCTACTTCATGATGCAAAAGATCAGCGATCTCTACAATCATGCCGCTCTCTATGGCTGCGTCATCGACACCAGCAACGACGAGAACTGTGTTGGCACGGGAGATCCTTCGACCACCGACACGGTGGATAACTGGGACCGTAACGAAGAGCTCCAGGGCGTCGATGTAGTTGGCTCCGGTGCCGGCCAGAACCAGCTATGCGGGCTTGCTCCTAAGCCAACCGGGCTGAACGTCGACTATTCGCGATCTTCGAAGCCGCCTAGCGCTTGCTCGTCGCTGGTGGGATTGGGATATGCGGTTGATGGCGTACCGGCAGTTGACTTCCCTTCGGTGAACCCGTCGGTGTTCGGTGCCGTTTCCGCGTCCTCGCCTTATGCGAGTGTCAACGGAGGCATTATCGGACCGGTTTCGGCCGGGTGGGAGCCAGGTGACCCAGTAAACGGACCGTACTCCGGCTTTGCTCTCAACAGCTCCGCCGTAAAGGCGGCCTTCGGGGAAGATGGCATCACCAACAACGACAATGGAGGCGCGCAGAACTCACTCGCCTGGAGAATCTATTGTGAAACCGGTGGCAGTCAGATCACCGACTGGGGCCAGTTGACCAATCTCGATCCTACTCACACCGGTCACCCGACCTTGGCGGTGGGCACAGGAACACCAATCGGAATCCCGATCAACATCATCGGCGTAAACAACCAGTCGGGTACGTTCGCTACCTACACGAAGTTCGCCACCGGCACATCCGGAACGGGCTGCAGCTTGAACCTCAATGCTGCAAGCAACCACATTGCGTTGGAGAACAATGCTGCTCAGCTGGGAACCTTCGCCCAGGTTGATTACCCCACCGATCCTGCCAGCCAGGCCGTGGAGCTTGCGTCGTCGCTATATTACGAGTCCAACGGGGTTTACAACACGACGCCGTTCGCAAGGCAGGTATCCATCACCAACGGAACCCTGACCGAGAACTACACAGCATCGAAGGTGGACGAGAACGGTCAGACGCCGACTCTCTCCAATCTCTTCAATGTCGGTGGTCCATACCCAACTTCCAGGTTCCTGTACAACGTGTACAACAACCAGGCGTTGAGGGCCTCGGCAGCGGGATTCCTGAACTGGATATGCATGACCAACGGCGACACAACGGGAGTCAACAAGCAGACGGACCTCACCAATGGCCAGAACTATGACTCCGAACTGTCCTCGATCATCTCCACGCAGTTCGGCTTCCCACGAATCACGGACCAGAACACCGGAATCGATAACACTTGCCAGCTCATTCAGGCAAGTTCGGTTACCGATCCGAATTCCTAATCAACAGAAGAAATACCCCAAGGCTTGTAAAGAGGCAAGCCTGGCTTAAAGCAGTACCTAGCTGTCCGTCGGTGGTTATCAGCCCTCCGACGGACAGCCACATATTCGAAACGACGACAGATTTCGACCTTGGTGAAAACGAATGGAATCGAAGGGCGACACAGTGAATACCCGAGATATGACGACCGACCCGCTGTATTCGAAGGCAGAATGCGCTGGGCCAAAGGTAAATGTTGAGATTACCCGCGCAAAATGGCGGCGACTGCAGATACTTGGCGTTGTCTCTTTAGTGGTAGCGTCCGCCCTCGGATTCCGCCAAGCTCAAGCGGTTGCATCTTCGAACCCTGTCCCAACGCTGACTCCGGCACCTGGAACCGGTTATACCGACGGCCAGACGATCGATGTATCGGTTCCCGTCAACTCCCTATTCCAACCCGGTGCCGGAGTTGCGATTCTGGAGTGCTCTGACCCCGGAGGCCTGGCTGCAAATCTCCCATCCAGCGATTCCACGTGTGACGGGAACACGCAAAACCAGGACACATTGCTCGTGAATTCCGATGGAAGCTTCGATGAGCCTTCCTACACAGTGGATCTGCTTCCAATGGCGGTGGAACCCAAAACTTCGCCGGCGAAGTGTGACTCCAACGATCCCTGCGTACTCTATGTCGGCGAGAACCAGAATGACTTTACCCAACCAAAGGTTTTCTCGGCACCCTTTTACGTTTACCCGGCAGGACAAAAGCCGCCATCCACATTGCCGCCGGTGGTCGCGTCGTCCTCACCTTTGTCAGGTCCATTGGCTGGAGCAACAACGGTCACGGTGGACGGCTCCAACCTCACCGACGCAACGGCAGTGGATTTCGTCTGCGGTGGAAACTCGTCTGCACAGCCGACGCAGCTTGTCGGAACGAACATATCGGTTGCTTCGGGCGGAGCGTCTCTTACCGTAGTTACACCGGCATCAACAGAAGCGTTTGGGTGCGAAATTACCGTTACGACACCTGGTGGCACGAGCTCAATTAATAGTGCGGCGAGCTTTTCATATTTCGGTACCACGCCAACCGTGACTTCTGTTTCCCCTGCCCAGGGACCTACTGTCGGCGGCACTCAGGTGCAGATCATCGGAACTAACTTGAGCGGCACTACGTCCGTTATGTTCGGTGCGTATCTCGCAACTAATATCCACGACTCCAAAGACGGCAGTTCCGTGACAGCTACTTCTCCTCCTCAAGGTCAGGGTGCCGTTGACATTACGGTGACGGCTCCGGGTGGAACATCCGCGACAGTCTCCTCCGATAAATTCTCATACGCAG
The DNA here is from genome assembly GCA_027451785.1 of Acidimicrobiales bacterium. Classification (GTDB taxonomy): domain Bacteria; phylum Actinomycetota; class Acidimicrobiia; order Acidimicrobiales; family JAKAVM01; genus DAIDIS01. The sequence goes on along the minus strand of DAIDIS010000050.1, from coordinate 13,686 downwards.
CCCTTGCGGGAACTTCAGCCCCGACCGTAACTTCCCTAACACCAACGAACGGAACGGCGGCTGGAGGAACATCCGTCACGATCAATGGCAGTAATCTAGCCGGAGCTGCCCAGGTCTACTTTGGGACGGTGCCTGCCGCGTCATTCACGGTTGCGACGGACGGGAATTCGATCACAGCGGTAACACCCGAGTATTCCGCAGGATCTAAGCCGGTGGACGTTACTGTCGTCACGAACGGGGGGCAGTCGGCGACGGGAATAGGGGATCAGTTCACTTTCCTTCCCGTTCCGGTTGTCACTTCCGTCGCCCCAGCTTCCGGCCCGGCAGCGGGAGGTACGCAGGTTACGATAACGGGTACGGGCCTTTCCGGTGTCACGGGTCTTGCGATGGAGCCGATACCGTCCAGCTCTTCCTCCTTGTCTGGTAATCCGACGCAGCTGACCGTTGCGATCAGCGGACTCACCATTAATGGAGACACTTCGATACTCTTCACCACGCCGGTCGGTCTGGCAGGCGAAGAATACGACATAGTTGTTACGTCGAGCGCAGGATCCAGCACCAAATCCTCTGCCGACCAATTTAGCTACGACGTACTGCCTGTTGTTACTGGAGTGTCACCGACGATCGGATCTACGGCCGGAGGCAACACAGTGCAAATCTCGGGTTCCGACCTGTCCGCAGTCAGCAAAGTGATGTTCGGTGCAACGCCTGCAACTTCGATGAACGTTACCGTAGACGCCTCCAACGCTCAGGTGATTGACGCAGTCGCTCCTGCCGAGACGGCGAACACTGTGGATGTCGTGCTCGACTCTCCTGACGGAAACAGTGCAACCGATTCTGCGGACAAATACACATTTACGGCAGCTCCGACGGTTACATCAGTAAGTCCGCCCTCCGGTTCCCAGTTGGGCGGAACGCAGGTGACGATCAGCGGCGCAAACTTTACCGGTGCGACCGAAGTGGACTTCGGGGGGGTTCCTGGCACCAACCTAACTGTCAGTAGCAGCCAGACGATTCTCGTTACCTCGCCGGCAAGCAAGACGGTTGGCCCGGTCGACGTAACCGTAATAACCCCGAACGGTACTTCGGCTACTGGCAATTCGGACAAGTACACGTATGAGTTGCCTGTCGCACCTACGGTTTCAAATGTAAACCCCACTGGCGGACCGGTAACTGGCGGTACTGCGGTAACGATAACGGGGAGCAACTTCACGGGAGCGACGCAGGTCATGTTCGGTTCCACGGCAGCCACGAATATGACCGTGCAAAGTGACTCAACCATTGCAGCCACTTCACCAGCGGAAGCGGCGGGAGTGGTCGAAGTGACGGTAGTGGCACCAGGTGGAACTAGCGCAATGTCAGGAGCAGACCAATTTACTTATGGGTCGCCCGGAGGCAATCCACTCGCTCCGAATTCGGGCGGACTCCCTTCGGTGACGTCTGTGCAGCCTGACACTGGCCCGGAGTCAGGTGGTACGGCAGTGTCGATTTCAGGTTCGGGATTTACCGGGGCAACTCAAGTGATGTTTGGCTCGGCAGTGGCTACGAACCTCACCGTCGTCAGCGACTCGCAGATTACGGTTAATTCCCCAGCTTATTCGGCAGGCACAAGTTCGACGACAACTTCGTCATCGCCATCGAGTACAAGTTCCACAACCAACCCTGTAGGCACGACAAGCTCTACATCCTCCCCTACGTCCTCGACCTCAACTTCCACCTCCTCGACAACATCTACGTCCTCGACCTCTACTTCCACCTCCTCGACAACTTCAACATCCATAGTTGGAAGCTCATTGAAGAGGAAGCCCAACAGCATGATTCAGTCTCATGACAGCTCGGCCACAACATCATCCACAGGCGCCACAACCTCCAGTTCAGACGCAATAACGTCGACTTCACCTTCCGATCCAACTTCGTCGACTTCAACCTCGAACCCATCGTCTTCGACGACGTCAACTCAGCCCGGCTCTCCAATTACCTCGCCTCCGGCGGCGGGTTCGAATGTCGTGGACGTGACGGTGGCGACCCCGGCCGGCACCAGCCCCTCCGCGGCAAGTGACCATTTCACGTATATCGATAATGCATCATTAACCCCGAACCCGAATTCTGTTACCGACGTGAATCCGGCGAATGCAAATACAACTGGGGACACTGGATCCGGCTCCAGCCTCGCTTTCACCGGAATATCAGGTGGCGTTGGATGGATCGTGTTCTTCGGGCTTCTCCTGATCACTCTGGGGTCGATCGGACGGAGAAGGATTTGGACTCGTGAGCGTTTACTGCTTGCCGGCTCATCGTTTTCCGAGCGGGTATCGGGTGTAGTCGACACGATATTTGGGCAGAGGCAGCAGCGCTAGATGCCGCTCGCAGTGGATCCAAATGCTGTCCCAATGAGGGCAATGCCGGGCCTTCCGATAATCGGTCCGGAAGGTTGGGTTGCGCCAACCGATGTTCCAAGGATTGTTGACCCAGGCGAAAGGCTCTCGGACCGCAACTTCCGTTGGGGAATTGGAGCTGCCGGTACAATCGTCCTGGTACTTCTCGCGCTGATTGTTGCGTACCTATTTAGTGCAAGCAGTTGGACAATAGGCCACCATCTCGGCGAGTTCTTCACCAGCATCAACTGGGCGCCCCCGGTCCATTATGGAATCCTGCCACTGCTGCTTGGCTCGTTGGCGATTGCACTTCTGGCCGAGGTCATCGCAATTCCGGTTTCGGTTGCATTCTCTCTTTTGATTAACGAATATGCGCCGATCAAGCTCAAGCGTAGACTCGTAACATTGGTCGATCTCATGGCGACGATCCCGAGCATCGTCTACGGCTTCTGGGGATTGACGGCATTTTCAACGTACTTCTACGGAACTTCAATTTGGCTGACCAAGCACGCTGGCTTTGTTCCGATTTTCAGGACGCCTGAACCGGATACCTACGGGAACTCGATATTCATCTGCGGGATAGTTGTGGGAGTGATGATCGTACCTATCGTCACGTCGATATCCCGTGAGGTTATGGCGCAAACGCCAAGGGAAATCTGCGAAGCGTCTCTGGCGTTGGGTGGGACGAAGTGGGCGATGGTGACGGACGTAATCCTCCCCTATGCAAAGAATGGGATCGTTGGTGGCGCACTTCTTGGCTTCGGTAGAGCTTTGGGCGAGACCATGGCGGTACTGGTGATTCTTTCATCCGCTCCCAAAGTGACCCCAGCATTGCTGGGACCTGCGGGCCTCGGTGCGATTCCGCAACAGATTGGCGAATTCTTCACTTCGGTCCCCAATCACGAAAAGAGCGCTCTAATACTTGCAGGGCTGACGCTCTTTACGGTGACTCTGACCGTCAATTTTGTTGCCCGGCGAATGGTTGGTCAGCCAAAGGCGCGGACGGCGTGAACAGAATGCTACCGGTGGCCGAGCGCCATGACTCAAGCGGTCCTCTCCCCAGCGACGTAGGGGTCAAATCGCCTATGAAGGTATTGAACGGAAGATGGAAAAGCGTAGCCGAACTGGGAGGTTCGGCGCTTGCCTCCATATCGACGACGGCCATTCTGTTTGCGGTTACGGGTTGGGATTCGACCTTCGCAATTTTCGTGCTTTCTCTCATGCTCTTCTTGATGATCTATTCGGTTGTATGTTTCGTCGAGCACGGGGCGCTGGAGGCCAAAAGCAAGATCGCGACAGTGGCAATTTGGTTACTTGCCTTGGCCGGAGCAACGCCTTTGGTGGCAATCATCTTCTATGTGATCGCAAACGGGTTGCCCGTGGTTGCCGGTCATTTTCCACATTTCCTTACCAACTCCATGGTGCAAGCGGCCGACGGGACCGCTCCAATCTCCAAAGCGGGTGTAGGAGCGGCAATTTTAGGAACGTTCGAGCAGGTTGGCCTTACGGCATTGCTTGCAATTCCGCTCAGTGTGGTTTGCGCGATCTTCTTTGTTGAATCAAAAAGCCGTTACGCCAACATTATCCGAATGGTCGTCGACGCCATGACGGGAACGCCATCGATTGTCGCCGGCCTATTCATCTACGAGATTTGGGTTCTTCCCCGTGGAACCAGTGGGAAGATGGGCCTCGCGGGTTCGCTCGCGCTATTTGTGATCATGCTCCCTATCGTGACGCGAACTACCGAGGAGATGATCAGTATTGTTCCAGGATCCATCAAGGAAGCTGCTCTGGCCCTTGGGGCACCAAAGTGGAAGGTGATGCTACTGGTCATCCTTCCTACAGCCAAAGCCGGGATAGTCACTGCCGCGATCCTTGGAATTGCCAGGTCGGTCGGAGAAACTGCGCCCGTCTTATTCACGGCAGGCGGATCCAACTTCTACAATCTCAACCCTTTTCATGGCGTTCAGGACGATCTGCCACTTCGAATGTATCAAGCAATTTTCAGCCACGGTTCTAATGCGGATGCGGAGGCCTGGGGCACCGGGTTCGTCTTGATGTCCTTGGTGCTTGCCCTGTTCGTCATTGCTCGCTTCGTTGGAGCAGGAAAGCAGGGGTCACCAAGAAAAATAAGGATGCTGATCGCGAGAACAAGAAAGTCGAAGGAGACAGCAAATGTTGCACCGGCAAGCTAGCAGACTCTACGGAATACTCGGAACATCATCTATCCCCACGAGTTCGTGGCGTTCCAAAAAGTCAAAGGCATCAGCTATTGCTGCACTATTCGTTCCCATGTTGGCGCTTCTCCCGTCGAACGCAGCTTGGGCCTCCGCATCGATCATTGGATCCGGTTCCTCGTTCGCAGCCCCGGAGATTTCCAGCTGGACGTCTGCGGTTGCCATCTCTCCATACAACTTGACGGTTAACTTCACCTCGTCCAGCTCGGGTGAAGGCCGCTTCGAGTTCGCGAATAAGTCGGTGGACTTCGCAGTATCGGATATCCCTTACCAGGCAAAGAACGACACCCCGCCACCATCGAATTGGTCATTCATTTACATACCGGTAACTGCCGGTGGACTGTCTTTCATGTACCACCTCAATGGCCTGAGCAAGACTCTACAGCTCTCCAGTTATTCGGCGTGTGCAATCTTTACTGGTGCGGTGGCCTATTGGGACGACCCGATCATCAAGGCTGACAATCCCGGCCTCAACCTCCCGCATCTACCTGTAGTGCCGGTGACTCGATCAGACCTCGCTGGAACCAACTTTGTTTTTCAGGAGTACTGCATTCATGAGCAGCCTCAGCTTTGGCAGAGCTTCATCAAGTCTGTAACTGGGTTGCAGAACCAAGTGACGGATCTGTCAGCAACTCAACCGCGTTCTGATTGGCCACTATTGGCGACAAGGTCGGACCCGGTCAGTGGATCCACGACTGCGGCTGATACGGTAGCCAGTTCACAGAACGACGGATACATAACCGCTGTTGAGACGGCGTATGCGATCCAACACCATATGCCTACTGCTTCGGTAAAGAATGCAAGTGGGGATTATACGCAGCCGACCTCCGCGAATGTCGACTCAGCATTGGCTTACGCGACCCAGCAGGCCGATGGAACCCACGTACTCGATTTCGAAGGGGCGGGGCCGAATGTATACAATCCTTCGACCTACTCCTACGTTCTGACGCCAACGACCGGATGGAGCGCCGACAAGGGGGCGACTCTTGATGCCTTCATAAATTACGCCTTGACTATCGGTCAGCAGATTGCGCCTTCAATTGGGTATGCACCATTGGGATTATCTCTTGAGCGCTTCGGAATTAATTCGGCAAAGCTGGCCGTTCCTGGGGCCGTTGGACTTACATCTCTGGAGCAGAACGGTTTCCAGTGCGGCGACCTGACAGTCCAGGAAGTTCAGGCCGGGCAAACCAAGCCGACATGCGGAGTGACAAACCAGACCGCTGCCCCGATAGTCAATGCGAATGCCGTCTCATCTCCTTCAGTCGCAAGTGGATCTTCCGCGAATTCGACTTCAGGCTCCTCATCGTCACCGGGTGGCGGTGCGGATGCATCGGTAGGGTTGGGCGGAACGACTTCCTCCGGCGGAGGGAGTGGAGCGTCGCCTGTTGATCCGAGTGTTTCTCTCGGGACTTCGGCTCCATCTCTGTCTTTCACCGGTTCCAACACGGGACCCATTGTCCTGATTGGTTTGGCGCTGGCCCTGCTGGGAATCGTCGGACGGCGGAAAGTATCCAGGATTAATCGAGCGACCACGAGGGAGGCAGTAGATGCGTAGTGGCGCTACGGCTCTGTTGTGGATAGGAGTTGCCATGTCCGCGCTGGGGACCGGAACGACCGTTTCATCGGCTTATGCTTCGAGCACGGGACCCGGAGCTCTTTCCGCAAGAGTCTCTACAACGCCTGATTCGACCCTGACGCTGGAGGGAGGATCCTTCGCTGCACCTATTGTCCAGGGCGCCCTGGAGCAAGTTGGCTCTTCGCTGGCTCCAATCAACGCTGTTTATAACGACACCGATTTAGATTCGGGTAGGAATGACTTGACAACCGGAGCCGCTGATGTCGCCGTCTCCGAAGTACCTTTGACCAACTCGGAGTTGTCGTCGAGTCCCGGTGTCTCCTACGCTTACGTCCCGTTTGCTGCAAGCTCTGTCGATATCGGAGCAATGATCATGCAAACATACACGTCCGGCAAGACAGTACAGCCTGACACCTTCTTCAGTAACGTACAGGTGACGCCGCTTCAGGTGGAATACCTATTCGGGTCGGGGGGTCCCGGAATATGGTCTGAATTCACGGACACCCAACCAGGTGGCGGTACCATCTCGCCGGTTCTTGGTAACACTTATGCGGGTCACGAAATAATCCTTCCCGCAGCCTCGACTCTTGCACTCGAGCAATACATCGTTTCGGATCCAAAAGCGAAAGCCGCATACGACAAGTACCTCAATTCGCTTAAAGTTCCAAGCGATACCCCCCAAGATGTGTGGCCGATACACCAGGGCTACAACGGCGGCGATCTCACCATGGCCCAGAACCTGGTCCCACTGGATCCAACGGCTAACCCACCTGCTCCATATCCTGATCCCAACACTTGGAGTTCGGACTCTTCGGATCCAGGGCAAAACAACAGCCTCAATTGGGGAAACGTCGGCCCGATTCCGGTGTCCTACGCCGGTCCGCCAAGGAACATCCCGACCGTGAATCCAGAGAACGCGGCAGGTGCATTCGTGGCGCCAACACCCGCCAGCGAAACGGCGGCGTTGAACGACGCAACTTACGACTCGAGCACCGGATTGGTGACATTCCAAGGACCGAATTACGCCACCGACAAGGCGGCTTACCCCATGATGGAGATGAGCTACTTAGTAGTGCCGAAGAGCGGTTTGTCCGGTCAGAAGGCTGCCGCAGTTGCGAAGGTCATCGACTATCTACTCGGTTCCAAAGGGCAGGCGATGGTCCAATCCTTCGGTGCCGTGGTCCCCACCCAGCAAATGATCACCGCCGGTCTCCAGGTCGCCACCACCCTGCAAGGTCAAGGTGCCGGATCGGGAGGCAGCGGGACCAATGGTGGCGGTGGACGCCCGCTGGCAAACGCGACGAACAACACGACTCCGGTTGCTACTCCGAATCAAGCCAGTACGGGCGGGACGGGCAGCACTGTGGGTCCATCAAACAGTCCGGGGGGCGGTACGAGTGCTTTGGACTCATCGTCCTCTTCCGGCGCCTCAAATGATTCAAGTTCTCCAGGTTCCGTCCTAGCGTTCACCGGAGGGATTCCTGAAGTACCGGCAGGAGCGGGCCTGTTTCTCGCCGGGTTGGGCCTGCTTGGGCGCAAGACTCTGAGAAGACGAGCGAAGGGAACGCCCTTCCATCCGGTTGTACGCGGAGGTGCCGGTAATGGATAGGGGCCCGAGCATCGTAACTGAGGAGAATGAAGTTAATGAGGTTCGGCGGGATATTCGACGACCTCCGTGGGAACGACCCTGGACTCATGCGAATGTCCCCGGCGAAGAGCCCCACTTTTCACCATCGGGAGACTCGCGACTCCGCGGGCACTTGGGTCATCCTTCATCAACTCAAGGTTGGGTGGGAGATCCCGGGGTATACGACCCAACTCAAACCTGGGCGCAACCATCTGTGGTCATACCGCAGCAAGGGCCGCCTCCAGGCCCCGGAAGTCACATTCCGCCACCGAAAACTTCGGTTGGCTGTTCAAGCCTAGTGGCCCGAGATGTTAGTGCTTGGTTCGGGAGCAACTATGTACTTGAAAAGATCTCTCTGGTTATGGAGCCAGGGAAGGTCACGGCTCTGATCGGTCCATCGGGGTGCGGGAAGTCTACGTTCTTGAGGATTCTCAATCGCATGCACGAGTTGATTCCTTCGGCGAAGATGGCGGGCGCGGTCGAGTTGGACGGGATTGATGTGTACGGGCCGTTGCTGAAAGTTACGGAGACGCGGCTCCGCATCGGCATGGTATTTCAACGCCCAAATCCGTTCCCGTCGATGACGATTGCTCAAAACGTCCTATCTGGATTGAAGCTTGCAGGCATTAAGGTCCAGAACAAAGACGAACTCGTGATGCATTGCCTTGAAAGGGCGGGGCTGTGGAAGGAGGCGCGAAACCGGCTCAACGATTCCGGCGCAGCCCTATCGGGAGGACAGCAACAACGCCTGTGTATAGCTCGGGCGTTGGCAGTAAGGCCGAATGTCTTGCTGATGGACGAGCCATGCTCTGCTCTTGACCCGATCTCGACTCGTGTGATCGAAGAGACGATCTCTGAAATCAGCCGAGAGGTAACGGTCGTTATCGTTACCCACAATATGCAACAGGCTCAACGAGTCTCGGATAATTGTGCTCTCTTCCTTGTGGATGGAGAGGGCCAGCCCGGCCATATTGTTGAGGCTGGGCCAAGCCAACTTGTCTTTTCAAGCCCGAAAGATCCAAGAACCGCCGATTATGTTGAAGGAAGATTCGGGTGATCGAAACCCTTAGTTTAGGCGTCCGCAGAGGAAGGGAACTCCGGTCTCTCGTTGCCGGTCTGATTGAAAGGCTTGAGTCACGTTGGGACGAGGCCTCTCAAGCTACAAGGACGAAGATTCAGGTTGGTGCATTGGTGGCGGCAACAGTCGTCGCATATTCGTACTCGCTGGATACCCTCCTTTCCGAGGCCGGGTTGGACACGCCCCTCGCGTATATCAGCCTGGTCCCGGCAATCTCGTTGGCCCTGGCTGCCCTGAAAGCGAAGCCCCAACGCGTTGAACCGGCCATCTACGACAGGCAAACCGATTACATCGTCGGTATCCCAATGATGGTCGGGGCGATGGCCGTAAACCTATTCATGCCTTCGCAGCTGTCGTCGCTTTATTGGCTCTGGAGGATTGACCTACTGACGCTTCCCTTGTTTGTAGCAGGTGCAGTCTCGATTCTCTTTGGTATTAGGACACTCTGGCGCCAAAAGATTGCAATTGCATATCTACTATTGGCCTGGCCGTATCCATATTCGGTTGTGCTCTCCGGCTTTTTGGATACGTTCACCAACTTTACGGTCAGCGCCCTCGATGCAACCCTGAAAGTGATACCCGTAGCCTCGCCGATATCGTCCCAAGGTTCATCGCTGTTCTCGGTATCTCACGCTGGCAGGACCTTCCCAGTAAGTGTCGTCTCGGCCTGCTCGGGGATTAACTCGACAGTCGGCTTTCTATTGGTAGGTTCTGCCTTTGGGGCGGTCGTGCGAGGGAATCGTTTGTCGAAATTCGCCTGGCTCGTCTTCGGGATGTTCTTGCTATGGGTTTTCAATCTTGCGCGGATTCTGTTTGTGTTCTGGTCGGGAGGCATGTGGGGAGAGCATATAGCGATGGATGACATCCACCCTTATTTAGGCGTGGTGACATTCTCGACCGGTGTGATCCTTATGATGTTTCTGGTTCGCCCGTTCGGCTTGGAGATGTTCGGGTCCTTGCCTGCTCGACAGGTTAGGCGGGTCGCGGTTGGACCCATGCCAAGAGACTTAGGAACCAAGCAGACAGTGCTGGGTCAGTACGAATTCTTGGATACCACTTATGTATCCGGAGGCTTGCAGAATTCCGAGAGCACTGTGCAAGAGACGATTATGAGCATAGGGGGCGAGTCTGGGAAATCCAATGAAAATAACCGGGGGCCCGCCGCAGTACCTAAGATCATAATTGCGTTGGCTGTTGTGATAATCGCCTCACTGGTAGTTGGGGTATCGGATTACGGCCTGCGGACTTTCAACCTTGTAGCGGACGCCTCGGGGGAGCCAAAGCTTCTGGGGTTCACGGCAGCGCAGGTTGCGCCCAAGGGATGGCAACCACATTTTACGGCCGAATATGACTGGGCGAAGTCGCTATTCGGTTCCACATCGACTTGGCGGCGGTATGTGTTCTCGGATACTAAAGGCACGGGAACGATCAATGCTCCGATTGCGGTAACTGCAGACGTGATCGATGCTCCTACCCTTTCGGGATTCTCCGCCTATGGAATTGAGGCGTGTTACCAATTTCACGGCTACACGCTGAAGGACGTCTCGCAGGTTTCCTTGGGGGGCGGGGTGGAAGGCCAATCGATGTCGTTTGCTACGACAACGGGAAGCGATTGGTCGATTGTCTACTGGATCATTCCGGTAAGATTGAATGGTTCTACGCAATATGAGCGAGTCGTGTTATATGTTCAGAACACGAAGGCCGAACGCAACCTTTTGTTTGCCGGGAAGGTCAGTAGTGTGCACAATCTCTCCGGCATGCTGGAGAGAAGTGATCCAGTCGACGCTCAGCTCATCGCCAATCGGGACTTTCTCGTCGAGTTTGCGAAGCAAATGATTTCACAACAGGCATCTCTTGGAACCAAAGTAAGGGCAATCTCGCCCCTAACGAGTGGAGAGTAGAAAATTGCAGTGCGAAGAGAGAAGACGCTAGGCGATGGCACTCTTCGACATTTCACAACAAAGTCGCTTCAGTTTTACTGCGGAGAGCGCCAGACGCCTGCGTGTAGTCCGCAAGGCCGGGCGATTGGATCGCAATTTGGGGTTGGTTCGATATCTCGAAAGCCTTCTAGACGACCCGGCCTTGGCTGGCGAGGGACGCGAAAACGATCGTCGATCCTTGGTCGGGCTACTGGAGTTGGCAAAAGAGGATCGTCTTGCTGAGTCGGACCTGGGTAGGCTCGCTTTAGTCGCAGCCCAGATAGCGGATTGCGACTTCCAAGATGCTGAGCCTGAGCTAGGCGCAGAGGATTCTGGCAGATCCAGCGGTGCGGGTAGCCCATCGGTGGTCGGGGTAAGCGGCGAAGCCCACCAGTTTTCGGTGGGTTGGGGGAATGGTGGCGACGTTGACCGATTAGAAGAGCGATATCTGGAGCTTGGGCTGTCCAAAAATCAAACTGAGGTCTTGACGGACGATTGGCCACCGGAACCGATTTGGCTCGAGTTTGAGAATTCGACCGGTAGCACTTTCGACAGCAATGACGAACTGACGCTGAGGGAAGCGAACAGGATCCGAAGGCTATATGGTGCCTTCGGTTGGTTGCGCAACATTGGTGCCTTGCTGGTTCTCTTTGCCGTATGGCAGCTCTGGGGCACGGCGATTTCTGAGCACCATGACCAAAGTGCGCTCGCCAAAGAGTTCAGTCATATCACCTCCGCGCAAGGGAATCACTTGCCGCACAATACAGGTAACGCGACTCTCGGCGGTGGTGGCGCTTCGTCTTCCAGCTCGACCGTAGGGGGAAATGACTCCCTCCTCCCTGCGGATACCCAAGTGGTGGGACCCGCACCGGGAACCGCTGTGGCCCACATTTCCATTCCTAAGATCGGAGTGAGCCAATACGTGGTGGAGGGAACCTCTGGAGCTCAACTGGCGATGGGACCCGGTCACTACATCGGTACCGCAATGCCGGGCCAGGCGGGAAACGTGGCGATCGCCGGCCACAGGACCACTCACGGAGCACCGTTCAATCGATTGGATGAGCTGAATATAGGGGATCCGATCCAGTTGGCAACGACATCCGGCGAAATCCTCACATACGATGTGGCTCAGACCCCTTTTCCAGTTTCGCCGTCGGATGTGAGTGTCCTAAACAACTTCGGGGATAACAGATTGACGCTCACGACCTGCAACCCAAAGTATTCGGCTGCACAAAGACTCATAGTCGTGGCGACAATGCAAAGCCCATCAAGCGGGCTCGGAAAGCAGAAACCCAATGTCTTGGCGAATGTCGCCAGATCTGTCCCTTACAGGATCGTGGCGTCCACGCAGGAAGGGTGGAGATGGTCGAGCCTGCCGATGGTTCTGATGGCGTCAGCGTTGTTGGTGGCCTTAGGGCTGTTGAATCGGCGCCTCTATTCGTGGTACCGCAGGCGCACTGGCTGGCTAATCCTCATGCCGATATGGATGGCTGGCACCTACTTGTTGTTTCAGGAATTGAGCTACTTACTGCCAAGCAGCATCTAGCGCCAGGCGGGAGCCGAATACTTCTGTAGAAAACCTATTTCCTCGACAAGTCGCGAATTCATTTCGTTCATAGCGGCAATTGTCGAAGACAATTCCTTCAATACGTCATTGCTGAGGCCGCTTTCGCTTTGCGTTGGCGGCAGCCCCGCTCTCGATTTTGCTCCCGATAGGATCTTGTCGGCCTCGGCCTCCGCATCGGAGACGATCTGAATAGCTCGTTCTTCGGCCTCCGCCACTACGACGTCGGCAAAATGTTGAGCCTTGAGAAATAGGCGCCCGATCTCCCTCTCAGCAGTCTTAGTGACAACTACGTGGCCAAGACGATCATTTGCTTCTTCCAGGGAAACCGTAAGCTCGCCAATAGCAGAGTTCACAAGATCCAAAGCCTTGGAGACGGCTGCGATCGTAACGTCGTCATCAGCGTCTGGGAAGGGAAATTCGTTTAGAGAATCGGAAATCACCGCGCTCCTCCATTGGCGAGAATACGAATAATTGTATATCCGGTGAGCATGGTGCACTAAATGAAATTGGCGCTATCGCTGCGCAAATGCCTAGACGAGGACATTTATTACGGTCAGTTTACCTTAATGAGACAGTTGCATAATATCCAAAAAAAATAGGAGTTATGCACGCTGGCAACTGCAACCTCCACTCCCGGCGGGAACGTCCATCGGCTGCTGCAGAAACTTCGCCGTTAAGTCTTGCGGGCTCCGTTCCGATCCAAGTACCCAGTCGATCGATATCGCGCCTCGGCATCGAGAAAGGAAAGCCACCTCGAACCGGAGGGTAACGCGGCTGGAGCGGCTGAGTCGATAGTCAAACAGGGGGGATCGGGTATTTCTCGCGAGCGCACGGACGGTAAGAGATTGCGGCGCCTTAGGTTATTGCGCGCAAAGGCTCGTGTTCTTGGGGTCTTGTCCGTGCTCGCTTCAGTTGGCCTAGTTGTTCTCGCTCCCGTTGCGGCAAGCGGCTCGGGCGCTTATGCGGCTCCGGGTCTGATTTACGGCACTCATATGGCAAGGGGTCCGTTGATTGGCAGTATCGCTAATGCGGGCGAAGGCTCGCTTGGAAGCATCTCTGCGAAGTTCTTCGGCTCGACCGGGGCCATGAGTCTAAACCAGCCCATTGTGTCGATGGCTTCGACTCCGGATGGAGGCGGCTACTGGCTTGCGGCATCGGATGGGGGCATTTTTGCTTTCGGAGATGCGAAGTTCTTCGGCTCGACCGGGGCCATGAGTCTAAACCAGCCCATTGTGTCGATGGCTTCGACTCCGGATGGAGGCGGCTACTGGCTTGCGGCATCGGATGGGGGCATTTTTGCTTTC
>DAIDIS010000049.1 GCA_027451785.1 Acidimicrobiales bacterium | reverse complement strand
AAAGTGGTCTCCCGTGAAGGTCCCAAAGGAGGTTCGCGGGGGACTTCGGTGGAGAGGTCCCCAAGCCCGCCAAAATTACGATCGGGAACTCGAGGCCTTTGGAGGCATGGATAGTCATAATCCGGACGGCGTCCTCGCCTTCGGGGAGTAGCGGGGACTCCTTCAACCTGTCGTTGAAGGCCAATCTCCGGTCAACCTCTTCAAGGAATCCCGAAAGACTGGGACCTCGATCAGCTTCGTAGGAGGCTGCCAACTCAACCAGGAGATCCAACCGCTCGAGCTTCTCAGTTGAGGGAGGGATGAGCATTGCAAGCTGGCGAGCCCTTGTGAAGTCAATGATCGCCGTAATGACTCCAGATGGCCCGAGCGATGCCTTATTAGTTGCCAGCCGGTTGATGAGCCCGATTGCTTCGTCGAAGGACGACGTTTCCGGACCCACCGATTTGGGTGTGAACAATTCTTCAGGGGGTTGTCGCGGACCATCCTCAGGGGCTCTCAACCTGTCTTTTAAGTGAGCGAGTATCTGAGAATCCGTTTGGCTGAGAAGAGTCGAGCGAAGAGCCCCTGTCAACAAAGCTCCCGAGCCGGGATCGCTAACAGCTCTTGCGATGGCCAGCACTTCGTGGATGTCATCGGACTCAAGCGGCGAAGTGCCGGCGACGGTGCGAAATGGTACCGACAATTTTCGCAAGGCGTCCTGAAGTTGTGGCAACCCTGCTCTTGATGGAACCAGGATGGCAATGTCGGAGAATTTGGCGCCCCGAATGCCGGCCTCGCCATTGTCCTTGCGATCCATGGTTCGCACGGTGAACTGTTCTTCGATAAATAATCGGCAGGCAGCGGCAACACTCGACGACTCTGCTTCTCGGAAGGCTTCTGCACTGCCACCAACCGGGCCTCCGAAACACGAGACTGTCGCTTTGCCCGTGGACAATGTTGGGTAGAGGTCGACGTGCGGGGCCTGCTTGCCCTCAATCCCTCCTGCAAAAAGAATCCTAAAAAGCCCGTTTGCCCAACTGATGATCGTCTCGTCGGACCGGTGGTTGTCCGTGAGCAACAGCGTCCGTGCGTTCCCCGCTGTCTTAACTTGGTCATAGGCAGTGATGTCGGCCCTGCGGAAACGATAGATCGACTGCTTCGGGTCTCCGACAAAGAAGAGCCTTCCGGATGGGGACCCTGACTCCGCCGCCGCCTGCGCAATCAGGTTCACCAACTCGATCTGGATCGGGTCGGTGTCTTGGAACTCGTCGATCAGGATTCTTCCGTACCGCTCCGATACCGATTTCCTTGAGTTCGGGCTGTCCCGAAGAAGGTTCCGTGCCAAGACCAACAGGTCGTGAAATGTAAGTCGCCCAGTAGCCCTGCGCTCGCTCGCCTGCGAGAGCACAAAGTCAGACGTCAACTTGATGAAATAGCCAAGCATGAGTTGGCGGAGGTCATTAATCGGATCGCAGATGGCAGCGGATAGCTCCTCGAAAGTCTCGCTTACAAGCTCCTTGCCACCTTGGGGCCAGTTTTCCTTCCTACCCTTGCGACTGATCTTCACGCCTTTCACGAACTCGTAAGTCGAAACGAAAAGCTTGAGCCGTTGCGCCAGTTCTTCTGGCCCTCCCGTGCTCGCTTCGCTTACCGAACGAGCCCCGCCGCCGCCAAGCTTTACCCTCGGCTGCCCTCCTGAAGATGCGGTGCCGTCTTCTAACCCACTTATTACGCCTTCAGCCGCACCAACTCCACGAACTACAGTTTCAGCCTCGGCAAATCCACCGGTTACGCCTTCGACCTCGACCTCGTCGTCGGCGGTCGACTTGTTGAGTGAACTCGCAATGGAGATAGGTGATGCCGGCCTTGGAAAGGGCTCCGAGAGGATGGGTGAAAGAACTCGAAGGGGAGCCAGTGCTAACGCAAGCTTGTCATCGGGATCGATACACGAGTCTGCGGCGACAAGAAGCTCTTCGAGACGTTCGCGGGCCAGCTCCCAAGCGGCAGGCAAACCGGCGAGCAATTCATCGGCACGAACCGTCACTTCGGATTCCTTGCTGGACGCCCAGGATGAATCGGCGAGTCTGTCCCAGTGGTCATCCATCGCGATGGCGGCTTTTGCGAATTTGCTGAACTTTATTCCGAGACTCTCGGCAATTTCCACCCATAATGAGCAATTGGGATCGTCTTGGGTGGAGAGAACAAACGCGCCCCAGTTCTCCCGGAACGTCGCAGCATGTTCTACTTCCTCAACGTTCGTGATTGACGGTGGGAGACCCGCGTCGAGTGCGTATTGAGATAGCAGCGCTTGGGAGAATCCATGGAGAGTGGTAATCGTTGCCGCTGCGAATTGTTCCAAAGCCACAGAGGCCATTTCGCCGGAAGGTCCATCTTCACCGGATATTCCCTTAAGTTCTTGGACGATTCTTTCCCTCAGCTCGTTTGCGGCAGGCTTGGTGAAGGTAATGGCAGCAATCTCTCCCATGGAAGCCGTACCCGACAGGACGAGCGATACCACTCGGGATACCAGTGCCGTGGTCTTGCCCGTGCCCGCACCAGCCTCAACGAAGAGCGTGTCTTCGAGGTTGTGCCTGATTTCGTGGGTCGATTTCTCGTGAGTAAGGCTAGCCAATTGTCTAGTCTTCCTGGCTCTCGGGACTGGCTAGGGGACGCTCATCAACTTTTCCTGCCGCAAAGTTTTCACCCAATTGGAACTCGCTATCGCCGTCTCCAGTTGCAGTATCGGCCTGACCTTCACCCACAAGGACCTCTCTCAGGCGCCTTACCCTCGGGTCTTCGGAGAGGCGTCTGTTCGCAAGAGAGCGCTGGCCTGAAGAGGGGCATGCAGAGGAGTACTCGCACCGTTGGCAGTTTGCGAATCTTGCTTGTGGCGGTAAAGAGGTTTCTTCGGCAATAGAAGGCGCGATGCGAGGGCCGGGTATCGGAGGGAATAGGCCATTCTTGATCCCATCACCCAGCGCTGACACTGCCTTCTTGAGCGCCTCGTTCAATTCATCATCCGCCGACAGTTCTATGTGTGTATTCAATTCCGTGGGATGCTCAAAACTTGAGGGTGGGGAACCACCCAACGCCTGGTCGTCAACGCGCGACGAATCACCATCAACAGGAATTGTGGAGGCTATCCGGCTCGCCAATGGGTTTCCATCTTGGATAAACCAATATCTGATAGTGGTCGTGGGAGCCTCGTACAGCTGAGAAGCGATTAGAGCGTAGATCGGGAGCTGGAGATGTCTGCCGTTGCCGGTTGGATCGCCATTCGCGAGATCTGTGAAATATGAAGGATTGCCGGTTTTGTAGTCGATGATTACGAGCTCGCCGCTTTCCCTACGGTCTATGCGATCGATTCGGCCTTCGAAGGCGTGCGAACCCAGGATCTCTCCCAGGATTTCCTGAGTCTCGCCTCCGGTGCCCTCCATCAGGGAGCGTGACGAGAACGACCGTTCGGTCGCAACGGTTGTAGTTTGGTGCCGACTTCGATAGGCGTTATCGGCAATCAGGAAATCGGAGAGCGCCTCGGCAATTGATCTCGTCGCTTGTCGCAAGTGATATCTGGAAAGTCCCCGAGAAGTTCCAGCGAGCTCACTTAGACTCTGCGCAGCAAGTTCTCTTGCCTCCTGTTGGTCCGCAGCTTCCCACCGGTGCGACTGTGGGATATCTCCGGAGACGAGCATTCTCCGCTTGAATAGGGTGTCGACGGTCTCATGGATAATCCGTCCCCTATCGAGGTGACTTAGGCTCGTGGGATCCGGCTCAATCCTCTCGGGAGCAATCCCTAGTTCGTACTTGAGGTAGTAGCGAAACGGGCAATTTGCGTAGGTTTCGAGTGCGGTAGGGCTGAACCTGAACTCCCTTCGTCCCCCGTCGTCACCTGGCATGATGAGTCCGGTCCACTCGCTCAAAGCCTGCCCTGGACGGCGAGCACCCGCTGCCTTCATCGAGCGCCGAAGCCTGTCCGAACGAATGAAGACAGCTTCCGGAAGGACAGTGCTCTTTCCGGAATCGAGTGGTTGCTGAAGACCGGTGCCAATAATCATTGAGCGGTGCTCGAACCCCAAGGAATCAAAGTCACCAAGGATGGCTTTGATGGCTTGCAACTCAGTGTCGACGCGGTTGGCAGGAAGTGGCCGGAGGTCTACTTTCGAGGTTGTCTCGATTTGCCTTGGATTTTCGTCCACAGATTCGCCAGAGAAGTCAGCGTCAGGCGTGAAACCGTCTTCGGTGCTCTCTTCACTACGGGCTCCGGCCTTATTGATAGCGGCGCCAACCCAAATTGAGGGTGACGCCGAGTCACCCATGGCCTTGGTCTTGGAGCGCTGGCTGATGACGAGTCTCTTGGTAGAACCGATTGCCGACGCCAAGGAAATTTCGCGCCTTGCGCGGTAGACGTCAGCTCGCCTGGCTCCGAGTATCTCCTCATAGGAACTCCCCAGAGAGAAAGGGTCATGTGGAGGCCTGAGCGAAGTGGTGGACTCCTCGACACCCGTCAGGAACGTCATTTCGAAGACACAGCCCTGCGCCTCGCCCAATCTCAGAATCGAAACTCCACCGGAGCCGACTCTTCGGTAGTCTTCATCCAGCTCCTCTTGAAGGGCCGATACGAAGGCTTTGGTCCCCGAAAAAGGAAGGATGTCATCCAGCCTTCCCAGCCTGCGTGTGGCTGAAGTCAGCTTGGAAACGACATCGTTTAGTGAAGAACGGGGCCAGTCCGGCAAGGGGATATGGTCATGGTCGGTCTCAAGCGAAGGTTCAAGACTCTCTCCGAAAGCGCCAAGTGGAAAGGCGATTGTGGGAGGACCAGGTTGTTCTCCGTCCTGCCAAAAGCCCAAAAGCGACTCGATAAGAATCGACGCTCCCTCCCAGGAGTGTTCGCAATGCGTAGGTAGGTGGTCAACGAGCTCGTCAGACAAAGGACCAAAAGCTCTGACCTCTCCGTTCTTTCCAATATCGATTGCCGAGAGCGACTCAAAAATGTGCTTTGCCTCTTCGGTCGATGCCGAAGAATACGGAAGCTTCAAGTTGAAAGGCACTCCGCATGAGGCAAGTTCGTTTGCCAGAAGAATGAAGGAAGGGCCGGAGCCGAATACAACAATCCCAATCCGATCGGTCCTCATTCCCTTTGAGATCTCGTCACAGATGTGCGCAGCCACGACTCTCGCTTCGTTAATTGGGTCCGAAGGATTGAGAATCCTGATTGATTGGTCACCGATAATCGACGCTCCCGATGACGTCAACGCTTTGCTGTTGCTGTTGCTGTTGCTGTTGCCTGTGGACGAAGACGACTCTGTTTCGGATACCTCGCTTCCAGCAAAAAGCTCGGCGAATCCGTCCACGCTCTCTTCACCGGTCAAGCCAAAGATCGCGTGAGCCGACGGGTCTTTGATGACTGAATCGAAAAGGAGGCGTTGAGCGGGAGAGTCCGGCCAAGGTAAGTAGAAGACGATTTGACCCAGGTTTCGCGGGATACCTTGACTGGCGACCAGGCGGGCTGCGTGTTCCATGGCTGACTGCGGTGCTACAAGCCCTGATCCCGAGAGCCGCTCAGAAATACGCCTAAAGAACGAGCTGACGTTGGAAGACAGTCGGCTTGGTTGATTCCCTAGTCCGATTCCGAGGGTGCACGCTTCCGAGTACGCACGATAGATGTCGCCAACCAACTGACTCGTTCGCGGTATTCCGTTGAAGAACGTCGGGTCAGCCAGCTCAGCCTTGATGGCGGCGCGAATATCGGTAGGCGTTGCTATACGGTCCGCACCGGCAAGCGAGGTCGGCTCTGAGTTTGAGGAGGTCGAGTCACCACCGAATTGGGTTGCAATCGCGATTGCAAGATCGGGGAGAATCGTGAAAGCAACGTTGACGACTGAGGCTGAGAGTACCCCCGACCAGGGTGTCATGAGGGAATCGGCAAGGCGGTTGGATACGTCGTTCGAGCCGGTGACAACGGTCACCTTTGCCAATGGATCGCCGTCCTTCAAGCCCGCGATGAGTTCAGCCAAGGCTTCGTGTGATTTTCTACCGATTGGGGCGTGTATCTGCACTTTGACTCAGAACCTATCAAGCGGCTGTGTCGCCGACGGGCCGAGTTGGAACTCGGCTAGCATCTAATCTTGCTCGCCAGGTTGGGGGGCGTTGTGGATGTGGCCTTCTAAGGGCCTTTTTGGGCCTGCTATGGTGCATGTATCCATTTTCGGGGTGTAGCGCAGCTTGGTTAGCGCGCCTGCTTTGGGAGCAGGAGGTCCCGGGTTCGAATCCCGGCACCCCGACCAATAGTGGCGCCGACCCGGACATATGGTGCCGATCGACTTTGCTCCGCTTGCGGCTCCCATCGCATTGCAAATTCCTTGAATCCGGCGCCCTTGGAGATTGCTTCAAGGGCTGCTTGTGGTCTTTTGGCCTTTGAATTCGGGGAAGAAGACCTTTGCTGTATCGGGCGAGGGGAAACCAGAATGTGGTGTGAGGTAAAGGCAATGGTAGGGAACACGGGAACGGGGCCTGGCCCCATTCGAAGCATAGGGACGGTAGCGCAAGCGAGCCTTAGCCCGATTGATTTCAGAATGCCGACGTACAGCCTTGCTTCGAGGCCCAGATGCTGATTCCGGGTGGGAGGCTCCTCCATTCAGTTCCGGTGGACGTCGTCAAGCATGTTGGCCAGACTCGACGGGGCGAGCTGGCGGCTCTAATGAGGTCCTTTGCGTTGCCCTCGGTTTTCGCGGGCGAGCTTGGAGGATTGGCGTTTGCTGCCGTGATGATCATTTCAATGGGTCTCACGGGAATGGGATTTCTCACTCCCGTGAACTTGGGAGCTCCGGCTCTTGTTGTTTCGGTGGCACCTTCACCGGCCGCTCTGCCATCGCTTATCTCGGCCCTTGGGTATACGTTGCCGGCATCCGTGGCGACAAAGGTGATCCCTGTCTTGAAAGGCGGACATTACCTAGGCAGTGCTTCGGCTAACCAGCTTGGGTCGCTTTTGGCTTTCATCCATGTGCCGGAACGCAGAATCCACCTCATGATCTTGATTCTGACTGGGCATGCCAATAACACGACTCTGGTTGAGTTCATGTCATCGACGCCTCAAGCTGCCCGCAGTGCAGTCATGAGGGCCATGCCGCTTGTGGTAACTCACGTAGCCGAGGGAGCAATCCTCCATTTGATCTTGTCGGCGATCCTCGGCGTTCTGTTTTTTGCCGTTATCGGGACAGCTGCCTGGCTTGGATTACCGATGTTCCGGACGGCAGCGGGGATCGTCTCTGCATCCTTGGTAGGTGGGGTCGTTGTCTACGCGGTCAATCGATGGATCCTGCTTCCTCCGACGAACCCGATGATTGCTCTCGTACCGCAGAATTGGTTCTTACTCGCTCATCTCGTCTTCGGGCTTGTCGTCGGACTTGTGTTGGCCAAGGCCCTCAAGAGTCGAATGGACTGCACTCGTAGGCTTTAGGTAGTTGTAAATCCCAACTAACTAGTTGTATACTGCAACTACATGGACGTTGGTTCGGATCTTGAAGCCGTTGCCGCCGGCCTTCAGGAACGGATGATGGAGCTCGTTAGGGCTTTTGGACTTCATCAACCCGATCGAACTCCATGTGGCCGACCGGTCAGCGTGTCAGAGGCACACGCGTTGGCGAGCATTAATGTCGATACGTCGATTCTCCAGGGCGAGCTGGTGCGTCGCCTGCGCCTGGAAAAGAGCACGGTTAGCCGTCTTGTGCGCCAGCTCGAAGCACGCGGCTGGCTTACCCGGAGCGGAGACGATGCCGATGGACGAGCAGTCCGGCTTTCTCTCACTGAAGCTGGAAAGCGGGCAGCCGGAGATCTGGCGGATGCTCGCGCCACTCGCTTCGCTCAGCTAGCCGCGGCAATCCCTGAAGATCACCGCTCCGCAGTCCTGTCCAGTCTTTCCGTACTTGTGGAGGCAATGAAATGACCAACCCGGATCCAACCAAACAGACTTCTCATCCAACCAAAAAGACTTCTCGACGTCTCATCTGGATCACCTGCATGGTCGTCCTAATAGCGGCCGTCGTCATCGGTGGGATCGTCTATGTACAAGGGAAGGGCAATGGGACATCCACCACCTCGGCCACGGACTCCCAGATGGTCGCGCGTGCTCAACAGGTTATGCCGTTCGACCTCAACAACAGCACCCACACCTTTACGAAAACCAACTCGGGCGGCGTGGAAAAGGTTGTAGCTAACAGCGCCACCGACGGGAAGGAGACTGCGTCAATCCGCTCGCACCTTTCCATGGTTGCAGGGATGTTCCAGGCGGGTAACTATTCTGATCCGGCAGAGATACACGGCATGAACATGCCGGGGCTCAGCGAACTGGAAGCAAATGCGGCACAAACCAAGATCACCTATTCCTCCATTCCCGGAGGAGGCCAGATCACCTATTCGTCATCGGTTCCTTCCTTTGTGTCCGCAATTCATGCATTCTTTGACCGCCAGAGCGCCGATCATTCCATGCCCGGAATGGGCGGATGAGCCCGAATTCGATCACGGGTGTCGGGAGCCGGGATGTCGGTTGCGCTCCTTCGTGAATCATGACGTCGGAGCGCCTCTGGTGCCGTGGGGTGTGAGGCGGCAGGTTCGCAACGCTTAGCGGCGAGAGCCATCCCTGGCTTATAATCGGTACTTGTTCTGTCGGGCACCGCTGGTGCCTGCTGGGACGCACCGCTGCGGGTGTAGCTCAATGGTAGAGTCCCAGCCTTCCAAGCTGGTTGTGCGGGTTCGATCCCCGTCACCCGCTCTCTGTGATGTCGCGGGGCATCGTCACCCGCTCTCGCATTTCGCCAATCGCTTGCCATCCATGAGTCATTGGTCGGGTGACCCTGGAATGAGCGTTTTTGACCGGCTCCGTAAGGGTAGAGGAACGCCATGTGGGCAATTTAGGAGGCATGATGGAAAACCGTACGTATTCCTTGCCGCCCTTCATGGATGTGCTCAAGTCGGACTATGAGCTCATAGATAAATTGCGCCATGCGCTCGAAATCCAGACGGAGTTTGCGGCACGCGCGGAATTGGTAAGCGAGCTTGTCAGAGTTGTTTCGAGAGTTGAAGATACCCACGAAAGAGTGCTTTCCGGGTTACTTTCCGCTGGAGGCAGTCCCCGGATCGCGTTTGATTTCGAAAGGCACCTTATTTCGATGAGGCAGAAGCTTAAGCCGGTCTATGCTGCTGTCCACAATACGGTGCCGATAGACGTATACACTCCGGAGCCGGAAGGTACGGAGCGGATGGTGCAGGACCTTTTGGGAGAATTGGAGCAGCAGCTCGCATTTGAGAGGTCTGAGCTGTTTCCTACGGCCTCAACTCTTGTCGAGTTTCAGTCTGAAGATTTGGCACGAAGATACAAGAAGGCGAGTCACTCGGCGCTTGAATATCCGATCCCGCCGAAAAGCCACGCCGCCAGGATGTTTCTCAGGTTCGCAGAGAAGCTGGACCATTCGATCACCGATACTTCAGAGCAATACCGACCCGCAGGGGGATTGGCCAGTATCCGAGATCAATAGCGCACAAGGACCTCCGAGGTCAGGCGGCGCCGACACGGCACGTTGAGAATGCGAAACTAGCGAATACCGGACGGCCGGAACTGGACACTTATTCGCGACCCAACCTCGCGCCTGGTCTTGGGTACGCAATGAAGCTGGGTGCGCTGGAAGGTCCCGCCCATGACAAGAAGGTCTCCGCTGCGTACGTCGATTGACAGTGTCGCTCCATCACCGTCAGTCGGTTTGGTCAAAAAGCGCCTTTCAGCACCCAGGGAGAGAATCGCAATGACGGATTCCGTGTTCGAGTAGCTCCCAATACTGTCGGAGTGCCAAGCGACGCTGTCTGAGCCATCTCTATACATACACAGCCCGGTGGTGCGGAGATCGCTGCCGGGAGAATCGGCGTAATGAGAGCGCACTGCTTCGATGGCGTCCACGAGGAAGGGCAAGGGAACCTGCTCGCCTTCCTCGTAAAACTTGTGAAGTCTTGGCGTTTGGACGATACGGTCGTACATACGCCTCGACTCGCATTTCCATGGAACAGCGTGCAAAAGATCGGTGAAAACGGAAGGTGATGTATAACTTGACGGACCCACTATGAAATGCCATAATGCCCTTATGGAGTTATCCATACCCGCAATCGCAAGCCGAATTCCCACAGAAGGGGATGCCTACGAACTGCTCGAAGAGTGGCGTTGGCACGGCCATCCCGCTTGCCCTCATTGCGGCGCAGATGATCCCTATTTCTTGAACCCTGCCGATGGCGTACGCATGTCCAATCGAGGAAAGCCAACCGAGCGGCGCCTGTGGAAGTGTCGTAAGTGTCGTGAAAAGTTCTCTGTTCTCACGGGAACAGTGATGCACGGGACTAAGATTTCAATTCGCACCTGGGTATTCGTCATCTTCGAGTTATGTGCGTCCAAGAATGGAATCGCAGCTCGCGAAATAGAACGGCGCTACAACCTATCTCCGAAATCCGCTTGGTTCATGCTTCACCGAATCAGGGAGGCGATGAGGGCTGATGCTTTCGCCGGTCTGCTATCTGGTGACATCGTGGCTGATGAAGCTTGGATAGGCGGCGATCCGAAGAATCGCCACGCCAATGATCCCCGCGGTAAGAGTAAGCGCGGGAGGGGAAGTCTCAAGACCCCGGTTGTCTCGTTGATCGAAGCCTCTTCTGGACAGATTCGCTCAAAGGTTGTTGCCGATGTCTCTGGCAAGACTCTGAAGGCTGTCATATCCGAGTACGTTGATATGCCCGTGTCCGTCCTTCACACCGACTCCAACATGGGGTATGGATTCCCAGCGGAGAAGATGGCCGGTCATCATCGTGTAGACCATTCCCGTGGGCAGTACGTAACCGAGAAGTCTAAGGGAACCAATAAGGCGGAAAATTACTTTTCCCAGCTCAAGCGCAGCATTGACGGCACGCACCATCACGTTTCAAAAGAGCACCTAGGGCGCTACCTGGCAGAGTTTGATTTCCGACATTCCAGCCATCGCATGACCGATACACAGCGGGTGGATAAGCTCATGAGGATGGTTGCTGGCCGGAGACTGATGTACTCGGACTCGCCAGCCATGGCGCTCTGAGGGAGGTGGGAAAGGCCGTGACTGCACCAAGCAACGTGGAGCAGCCTGACATTCTGACTCTGGAATTTGACGCCGAAGAGCTGCTCATAACTGATTTGGCCGAGCTGACAAATGACCTCATGTCCGTTGTCCGGAATTTTTCTAGTCCTCACATACCGAAGGCGTATCGGGTTAGGTGGGTGGTCCAGGGCGTCTCAAAAGCGAGCCCACTAAGAATCAATTTGGCTCCGGCTGCGACATATCGGAATCGACCGATCATGGGGAGGCCTATCGAGGAACTTCCCTATCGGCTTCTTGTCGGAATCCATCAGCTCCTAGACGATGCACGACGACCACCAGAATTTACCGACGATATCTTGAAGCATCTCAAGAGGCTGGTTGAGCGTACAAAGAAATCTTCCGGCAAGATGCGGCTTTTGGCGGGTTCTGACGCGATTGACATTACCTCGGAAATATCAGCTCATGTGGATGCAATTCTTGAAGAGGCTTACCGGGCATTCGGAACCGTGGAAGGAACACTGGACGCGATCAATGTCCACGGATCTAAGTGGATGTTCGCTGTTTATGATGATCTGACGGGACGACGAATGAATTGTTCATTTGGCGAAGCGGTGCCCCTCGTTGAAGTTACTTCCGCGATCACGCGGCGGGTGGCAGTCCAAGGAGAAATCAGCTATCGCAATGACGGTGAGATAACCAACATCCATGCGGATCATCTCTCTGTTTTCCCTTCTGATGATGAGCTTCCTACAGCGCAAGACGTATTGGGCATCTTTGGGGTAGTAAATGGCTAGTGCGTTCCGCTGTTGGGACTCGGATGCGATTCTCGCTTGGCTACAAAAAGAAGACGGCAAATGGGAAAAATGCGATGGCGTGCTTCAAGCTGCCGAGAAGGAAACGGTCAGGATCGTTGTATCGTCTCTCGCCATTGCCGAAGTGTTGATGCTTCCGAAGCATGAGTCAATTCCAAAGAACAATGCTCAGACGGTTCGCGACTTCTTTCGACGCTCATTTATAATTGTTCGTCAACTCGATAGGGCTACTGCTGAGTTAGCTCAAGAACTTGTGTGGGATTATGGAATAGCCCCCAAAGATGCGGTCCATGTAGCGACCGCCCTCATGGGTGGAGTGCCCAACCTCGATACTTTCGACAAAGAGCTAATCAGCAAGAGCGGCAATATCGCTGGACGGAATCTCGTCATCGGCCATCCAGATATCCCGCTCCAAGGCTCTTTCGTTCTGGGAACCAGCGATGAGCAAGCCCCATAACCCTACCCCCAAAGAACGGGACGAACGGTTCAGCCTCTACGGCCTAGACCCCGATAAGGTTGGCGAAACCATCCTTCAAGCGCCATCCTCCGACGACAGACTACCCAAGGCCACGAAGAAAAAGAGGGGGCGACGGGAGTCGAACCCGCGTTCCGGCGCTGACAGAACCTCCGAATCGTAATCGGAAGCTCAGTCAGGGCCGTGTGCTAACCGCTGCACTACGGCCCCAAGGTTAGGGAACTCGACGCTATGTAAATAAGGCGACAAGCGTGACTAGCGTACCGACAACTGTTAGCGCCGTTTCAGCCGTTTCCCACTCTTTCTTGTCTTTGCCCTTGGTAACACCGGCCCCGATCATGCATATCCCGGTCAAGACCGTTAAGAGCTTTTGACTCTTCTTGCTCATAGGTCAATTGTAATTACGACCCTGTAAGTTGTCCACAGGCTGAATGTTGTTTGTCAAGTAATGCAGCAGCCTTTCAGCATCGCAAATTATCGCAATATGGGTCCGTCAAGTTACACATCGCCAAACGGAATGGCTTCCGGCCACCCAGTTCCTCTTGATGTCGATCCATGCGCCCGATGAGCACTGGATTCGCTCGACGTCTCCTATCAGTGTGCGGAATTCCGGCCGATCCGATTGATCCAAAAGAGAGAGTTGAACGCCCGCTGCCGTCGGCATGTGCCCATTATATAGAACATACGTTCGCAATAACGGCTCTAGGCCGGAGAGAAGCCTACAATCGGATTTGCCGGAGGACTGGCCCCGAGCGAGCCTACGAAGCCCGCATCACCGAACGCGAACACACCACCGTCCGAGGCAACCATCCAGTAGCCCTTCCCATCGGCCGAGGCCACCATTCCATTAATCGGTTTGGCTGGTATGAACGAGTTGGAGCCGCCGGCCGGGAGCAAGGGGTTCACGTCGCCCGAAGACCCGTAGTACTGGGCATCTCCGTAAGCGAATATTCCTCCATCAGTGGCGACGAACCAGTAGCCATTGCCCGTGGCCGTCGGGAACATAGCTGTGGCGGGTGCGGCTAGATGTATCGCGCCGGTCGAGCCGAAGAACTTCGCGTCACCGTAGGAGAAGACGCCACCATCGCCTCCCAATAGCCAGT
This sequence comes from Acidimicrobiales bacterium, assembly GCA_027451785.1. GTDB lineage: Bacteria > Actinomycetota > Acidimicrobiia > Acidimicrobiales > JAKAVM01 > DAIDIS01. The sequence goes on along the minus strand of DAIDIS010000049.1, from coordinate 6,095 downwards.
AGCCTCCGCCATCTGGAGTGGCCACCATGTTGACAATTCCCTTTGCTAGTGCGATCCCGGAGGCTTGGGGCGACCCGAAATTCTGGGCGTCTCCGGCCGTGATCACCTGTCCTAGGTTGGTGACCATCCAAAAGCCATTGCCCGAATGAGTAGAGACTATGGAAACGACCGGGCTGCTCGGTGTTGCCGAAACCGACAGCTGCGGTGCATCGCCGAAGGCCTTTACCGAACCTCCGGGAGAGGTTACCCAATAGCCCTTTCCGTCAGGCGTTGCTGCCATGGCGGATGCGGATCCGAGCGACGTTGCGGAGCCCAAATTCGGAGCCGAACCGAACGGGTACACATTGCCGGCTGCGTCGAGCATCCAATATCCGGCACTGGAGGCTTGGGGGGTCGGAGTAGGAGTGGCGGGAGGAATCGGGCTGACAGTGACCGACCAGGTGCAGTCGCTGTCGATCTCGACATTGAACTGCCCTGCATCCTGATAATTCTCAGTTCCGCTCCCTGAGGCGTTGGGATCGCTGGGACCCGGATAGTACGGAGAGATATCCCCGGAGCGAACGATAGACCCAATAAAAATGTCCTGAGGAACGCCGCTGGGGCAGCTGTAGCTCCATTGCATCGACCACGGTCCAGTTTCGGTGAATGACGAGGTGCTACCGGAATCGGTGTACTGACTGCTCGAGAAGGTCTCAGTCGCAGGCCCGGGCGCACCGGAATAAGGGGAGACGGTAACCGACCAGGTGCATTCGCTGATCACTCCCAGCTTGAAGGAACCCGGCGCAAAGTAATAGTCCTCCCCGCTGCCCTGGTTCCCGATTTCATTAGGGCCGATTGCAATTGGAGTGGAGTTCCCGTTTGCGTCAGGCGCGAATACATCAGCAATGAAATTTCCCGCCATCCCAAACTGAGAGCAGTCGTATGTCCACGAAATCTGCCAGGATCCTTGCTCGGCGAATACCGGGGACAAGCTGTTGCTGTCCAGGCTGCTCGGTGTGAAAGTTACCGTATCGCCGCTTTGGGCGGCGCTGGACACCGCCGGTGCCGCTACTGCCGCGAATGTGCTCAAGACCAGAGCCACCAAAGAAGCGATGATGAAATGCATCGGCTTCGGTCTTGAAACGAAATCTGATTTACTCATTCCCCGTATTACTCCTGTTCACTTCGCCAAACAAGAAGTGGGTTCTCTTCACGCCAGACCTTAAGGTACTGGGGATCTACCTCCCGCCGCTTGGCTACCACCTCTTCCGCAGACCGCCACTTATTGCGGCAAGTATTACCGGAAGTGTTTGAAGTGAATACTAAGAGTGACCGCTATGGCCGGGCAAATCGCAGCGTAGCCCGGCAGATCGCAGCCTTGTGGGGGCAACCCTTGGAATCTACCTTCGCATACGGGGAACCGTTTGAGTCGGCCTTCATATTCAAGGAAACGTCTGAGTCAACTTTCGTAAATAGGGAAGCCTCGGAGTCGATGCCGTTGTAATACCGAGCCCCTGAGCCGATGGGAATGGATGAGGAGGGAAATCGGCTCAGGGGTCGGATTGTCGACCAAGCTTGCTCGCCGGGCTGCTTCAAGAACTACCGCCGTCTTCCGGCGGTCAAGTCCGTTGCCTTATGAACCTGCCGGTCAATTCTTTCGGATCTATGGCGACTAGGGTTTGCCGCTTGGGGTCGATTGCCCACGGCTGAACCTTTGCGAGGTCCGCGGCATGTGGGAGGGGGACATCATCCAGAAGTCTCGGCTTCCCGGTCACCAGAACGCTCCATCCTTCAGTTGTGGCCTCGTCAATCCGGTCGACTTCGAACCCAACTGTTCCATTGTAAACGCCCTCTTGGACAATGAGATTGGCGAAAGGCTTAGTGGTCCGGAACATCACCTCACCACCGATCAGCTTGAAGTTGACCGGCACGGCGACGGGTCCGCGGTCGGAAACAAAGACGACTCTACCGACACCACCCAGACCTAGAAAATCCAGGCACTGGCCTTCAGAGAGGTGCTCGAGCACACCGTGGGAATGGCCCGAGCAAGAGCCGGGTGGTCTCTGAAGGTCAGCGCCATAGAGCGCATCGACCGTCGTGCCAAGTGCTTCTGCGATCTGGAGCACGGTTTCTCGAGTGGGAGACGCTGCCGGCACCTCTTCGAGGTATTCCAGGTAACCCTCGTCAATTCCAGCGAGCCGGGCCAGATCAGCCCTCGATATGTCTCGTTCGCCCCTAAGGTGGGCGATTCTCCTGGCAAGGTTGCTCCTGTGAACGCCTATCGTTCGGTACTGCACCGTAGTGCTCCTCCTCGCTTGGCAACTATGGCCGCTGCACAATTTCAATATCGCGCCGCTTGGAGTGCTCTCGCGAGGGCCTAACGTCCCTAGAGCGGGGGTACATGTTCCCGGAGCTTTGGCTCTTATGTTCTCTGGTTACAACGAGCGTTCAGAAGGAAACTGGGAAGCGAAGATGAAATCGACAGGGATGGACACCGAAATTGAAAGGGGAAATCCATGCGAAGAAGAGTGTTTGACCTAATTGCTACGGCGGGTGGGGCGGTGCTGGTGGTTGCACTGGTAGTCGCAGGCTCGTTGCTGTTGTGGGGTGCGAACTTCGCGAACTCAAACGTGCATGAGCAACTGAGCCAGCAGAAAATCTATTTTCCGCAACTCGGCAGCCCGGCGTTGGCGAGTCCGAAAATCGGGCCTTACCTTAATATGTATGCGGGCCAGGAGCTGTTGACCGCCCCGCAGGCCAAAGCCTATGCAGACCATTTCATTGCCGTTCACCTTTCTGAGGTCGCCGGTGGTCAGACGTACTCCCAGGTAAGTGGAGCAGCGCAAACAACTACTAACACCGCTGCGAAGGCGAAGCTTGAGGCTCAAGCTCAGACCCTATTTCAGGGCCAGACGCTGAGGGGACTACTTCTTGAGGCGTACGCATTCGGCACCGTCGGGATGATCGCTGGTATTGCTGCGGCGGTCTCGTATGTCCTGGCAGCCGTGATGTTGATCCTCGTTTTGCTCGGTCTGTGGCACGCAAGTAGGACGGACTCGGAGGCCGAGGTCCTCGTCAATGAACGGCGGGACGACAAGGAGCTGCAGAAAGCTTAAATGCATCAAGAAAGCTGCATTTCCTCAGGAACCCCACCAGAGCCGGTCGGCTTTTCGGTGGGGTTCCTTTATTTGCGCGCTGCACGCGACTGTTTATCGGCGGGATTTTTGGGTAAAAGCCGTGGACATTTTCCCTCCCAGGCGATATCGTCCAATTTGGTACGTCTTAGTTTGCGGTTGTCGATGGCAGCGGATTCGGTATACCGGGACCAAGGGGTCAATTTAAAAATTGTTGGCGAGTTGGAGTTAGGGCTGGTTGCAAGGTGACTGATCAATCTGTCGGAGCAATTATCTGGACTCACTACGGGTACAAGTACGCTCTGGGATTCGCCGACGGCGTTTACGGGATCTACGAGAAAGAGACCTGGCAATCCGGTCCAGTGGCGACCTTCCCGGGAAACGACCAGGGTTGGGAAGCTGCGCTCGCCCAATTCGAGGCCTGCGAGCCCAGGGGCTGGGTTACAGTCCTGGAGTCCTAGCTTAAGGCCCCCGGGTCGTACTAAGGCTCTTTTTGCAGGGCGCCTGGCCCTTAGGTGATGGTCTTATCAGTCCGAAGGGACAGACCATCTAACGATCGTTCCACCTGTGGGTCGAATCGAGACCGAGAATTCCCCGCCCAGTTCTTGCGCCCTGGTGCTCATGTTCTCAATGCCGTGGCCGGTAGACATCACGACCAGTGGACCGGGTCCGGTCCCGCTTGTCTTCGCTCTACCTGAGGTTCCCGCTTTGTTTAGGAAACCGGCACCGATACCGTCATCGGTAACCGTGAGTACGAACTGACCATCGCGTGCGGAAATATTGACCTCCACATTCTTTGCAAGGGAGTGCCTGGCCACGTTGGATAGCGCCTCCCGAAGCGCAAGTAGGATATTTTCCCTGATCGGTTCTCGGGCATCATCGATACTTGGGTCGCAGGTCACCGAAGGGACGCACCCGACCAGCTGGGCGATGTCCGAAACCATCGACCTCACTTCGGCGCTGAGAAGCCTGGCGGACTTCATCGTGTCCAGGGAGAAGATGACTCTCCTGATTTCACCTATGGTCTCGTCGAGATTTCGAGCGACCGAGGCAAGAATTTCGGAGGAATCGAGTTCTTTTGCCGTACCGATCACTTGGTCTCGCTGCACGGGCTCGTGGATACTTTGTTCACTACCGCCAAATCGACTGATCTCTTGGTCTCGCTGCACGGGCTCGTGGGATCGGACTCGCTCCAAAGCCATTCCTGCAGCGAAAAGCCGCTGAATCACCGAGTCATGCAGATCCCTTGCGATTCGGTCGCGCTCTTGGAATACGGATAAGTCAGAATGCAGCCCGGATATCTTGGCCGAGAGAATGGTGAATCCGGCGGCGAGAGAGAAGGCCGAGAACATGGCTTCGTCCTCGTCGTCGAATAGGCTGCCGTCTTGTTTGGATCCCACGAAGAGCCCACCAAACGGGCGTTCTCGGACGACAATTGGTACGCCGAGTAGGTTATCGAGCGAAGGATGATCTGAGGGAAGGAAGCTGGCCTTGGGTTGGTCCTTCGCCGAGGGCAGCCTTAGAGGCTGTCGGCGGTTCTTGAATATCCCCAGGATTTCACTCGCCTCTGGGTCTCTAGCCATTGCCCGTAGCTCTAGGTCCGTGAAACCGAACGCCATGAAGTATGGCTCCGCCTGCCATGAGATCGATGTGGAAATAGGATCCATAGGCTCGAATCCTTCGGTGGAGTCGACCTTGTCGTTCCCATAGATGACGAGGGCACAATACTTGGCATCAACCAGAATCTGCGCTTGGCGGAGGATCCAGCCATAGAGGTCTGTCAGGCCCAGGCTCGACTCCAAAAGAATCACGGCATCAAGAAGCTTATGGAGTTTTGCAGGGTCACTAATCTTGCCTGGAGTGATAGGCCTCGCCGATCTTCCGCTCTCTCCGGGGTGGCGACCTCAATCGAGAATCCATCCCGAACTCCTCAATGATGAGAGTAGCAATTCCAGGGGCACGAGTCTTCACTTGAGATTCGGGTAATGAGGGGTAGGCTGGAGTGGATAGCCTGAGTTTCGGCGTGCGGTATTCACCGAGAGGCGAGGAGGCGAGGTTATGGCGGTCAGTGTCTTTCTGGTCGACGACCATCAAGTCGTAAGGGCAGGAATCAGGGATATCATTGGGGCCTCTCCGCAGCTGACTGTGGTGGGTGAGGCCTCCACAGTCGCTGAAGCTCAGCAGTCGATCCCGGAGCTTGCGCCAGACGTCGCGATCGTAGATGTGCGCCTCCCGGACGGCAGTGGTATCGAGCTTTGCAGGCAACTCATTTCCGCCGGTGGAAACACCAAATTCTTGATCTTCACCTCGTTTGGAGACGAACAGGCTGTAGTCGCGTCTGTAATGGCGGGAGCCAAAGGGTTTCTTCTAAAAAGCGTCGGTTCCGACGAGATCTTGGATGCGATTGTAAGAGTTGCCGCCGGCGAGGCGCTGACCACTCCGGATGAAGCCAGAAGGGCGATCGATGCCGCAAAGGATCGTTGCGATTCCGGAATCGCGAGGATGTCTGCGCTCACTCCTCAAGAGCGGAGAATCCTGAACTACGTTGCTGAAGGTATGACCAATCGCCAGATTGCTTCACAAATGTTTTTAGCTGAGAAGACCGTCAAGAACTACGTGTCGAACATGCTCTCCAAGATGGGTCTTCATCGCCGTACAGAAGCGGTTGCTCTGGCCGTGAGGGAAAAGACAAGACTGCGGGATTATTGAGCCATACGCTCGCACTGTCATGCGCCCGAAAGAACTAGGTCTCGCATCTATAAAAATCAGTTACAGGTCCGCCGATTGGAGAAGCGCCGGGCATCAGTGGTGGACACGCCCTTAGGCGCTTTTTGCCTTGCCGACTCCGGAACTGAGAGTCTGCCTGCCACCTCTTGATGAGGAGCGATTTGATCCCGCCTTGTCGTTGGCACTCGCGCTGGTAGCGGCTCGAGACGAGCTGAGGGATCGCCTTTCCACCGAAAGCAGAGCGTCCACAAGGCC
>DAIDIS010000048.1 GCA_027451785.1 Acidimicrobiales bacterium | reverse complement strand
ACCAGCAACATAAAGTCCTCTGCGAGAAGTACGCGGCCTAGGCCTCAATCGCCCAGTTCCCGGGGACGCCCTGAATGTGGCCGAACCCTCACGGGTTACCACTGCATCCTTTAGCACCGCGCCTGCGGCACGAGGAAACAACTTCGGAACTTCATTCGTGAACTCGGAAACCACAGCACTCGTCCGCTTGTCAATAAGGTCGTCAGCTCCTGAGATTGAGATGGAGAGCATTTGTCCATCGGCGACCTTTGACACCGCTGTCGAATCGAAAACCCACTGTATTGTGCTTTTCAACGCTGCAGCGAAGGTCAGGTCAGTCACTTTCCGGTCGTAATGCATATGAACGTTGATTATCGGCGAGAAGCCTAGCGAACCGATCTCGTTTTGACTCGAAAGAGCATCGCTCGGCAAGGCCTTCAGGGCAGCGCGGTGGTCAAGCGCAACAACAACCGCATCGGCTGGTTCGCCGGATAGTGATTCTTGCGCAAACTCCACCATCCACTCGTCGCCAACCTGACTTATGCTTCGCACCACCCTTTCCGGCACAACGTTCACGCCCCTTGCGTTCAACCGCTCTAGGCTCCTTGAACCGTGAAGCTCGGACAACGGCAGTGTCGCCCACCCGATCTCTCCAGCGTGTCGGCTCTCGAACAAACCTGTTCTGAAAACCTTGGCGCAGATCCCAAGCGACGCCTGATCCGCTGGCACATTTACCGTAGCGAGCACAATCAACTCCCAGAGCGAGCGAATAGCGTTCGGTGACTGTCCGTGATCCTGGAGCCATTGAGCGAACGAGACGTTGTCGTTCGCAGGATCATCAGGATCGACTCGCATGAGGGGTACGGCGGCCAGCCCGATTTTCGCTCTTTCCTTTATCGAAAGGTAAGAGTACGAGACAAGGGAAGGTCCAAGATGAAAGGGGGAGGGGAGGGAGAATGCCTTGATCATCGCAGGTGCGCGCCCCGGTGATACCACCGGTATCGCCATCCTGTCTTGGAGGAAGACCTCGTCAGTGCCGCCTATTTCGCCTAGGAAACGCCTGTACTCATCGCAACAGCGCAAAAAGACATGCTGTCCCGTGTCCAAAGTCAGAGCGCCGTGAGCGATAGATCGAGTAAGACCTCCCAACACCGGTCTTGCTTCGTAAAGGGTCACCCGTAGAGGCCTGCCTTCACGGTCCTTTGCCCACGAAAGGCGAAGTGCTGCGGCAATTCCGGAAAGCCCTCCTCCAATGATGGCTACTCGCAATCCAACGCGTCCGTCGTTGCTGCACGAAGGGTCGAAATTCGACGGGTCATCACTCAAGGTTCGAATTTCCCCATGAATATCTCGGCCGGTTTAGAGGGCAGAGACGTCTATTTTGCAAAGACCCGGGCTTGCTTGACTAACACGGCGAGCTTCTCCTTCTTGGTCAACGAAACCCTTCCTCCGAAAACTCTTAGAGGGTCCTGGGAAATTTTTTCAAGAAGCGCCTCGTATACTCCCGCAAGGACGGCGACGCAAAACGCTCCTCTTGAGTCCAAAAACCGCAGCAGCTTGCGTCCGTCGGCAAAATGACGACGCGCCTCCCCCGCTTCCCATTGGACAAGCGCTCTTTTGGCCATATCCGATCCTTCAAGGGTCGGCGTAAGCCCGAACCGCTCCAACTCTGCCAAAGGTAAGTAGCGACGTCCCAGAATATCCCTGTCCTCGACCATGTCCCTCAACACATTGGTTATCTGAAGCCCAATGCCCAAGGAATCAGCAAGCGAGTACGCCACCGCCTGGTCAAACCCGGCATTCACACCCAAGACGGAGACCGTCAGGACGCCCACGGTCCCTGCTACGAGACCGCAATAAGACTCCAGGTCTTCCTGGGTTTCGATCGATTGCCCAACGACGTCGTTCCGGCACCCATCCAACAGCCCGAGAAGCGCGTCCTGTGGTACCTCATAGGACTTGACCGTCTCCGATAACGCAGGGGCGATCTCCGCCAGAGGATCATTCTGGAGTTGGCTCCCACCTCGGCTTTCATTGGAATGGTCTTCAAATAGCGCTCGGATCGACACCTCCATACTGTCCAACCACAACAACCGGTACTCGGCAGTGGCAGCAACTGTTCGCCCGCCCGGGCCTCCAGGAAGCTCGGGATCCATGATCTCCGCTTCATCCGCCAAGTCATCGGCAATACGTGCAAACGCGTATAGCGACGCCATGGCCCGGCGCCGATCTGGATCCAATACGCGGATCCCGTATGAGAAGTTCTTCGCTTGCTCTGCAACTACGCGCTCACAGTGCGCGTATGAATCAGCAAGTAGGACTGTGGCATCCGATTCCGACCCAATCGAATGAGGCATCTTCATCGAAGCAGCGCATACGGAACGACATTTTGCACCGGTGGCCGGTCGTCCAAACACAGCGGAAGCCGCCAGAATGGACACCCAAAGTTTCGCCGGCCGGGCTTGCACGGCCAACACATCGTATCCTCCCTCTTCAATTGACCGGCACGCAGCCAGTCCCCCAGCGACGAACCCAGCGATCAACAGTCGCGAGCTTCCCTTGAAGCCCGACACAATGCCCGCACCGGCCAGAAGCATCTGGCGCGCCCGCTCGGTCTCAAACCTAATGAGCGACTTCAACCGAGCGCTCGCACGACTATTTGCCAAGTCGACCTCACCCACACCGAACGCCCTAAGGTCTTCAAGAGGCAAATAAATCCTGCCGGCCTCAAAATCCTCCCCGAGATCTTGAAGGTGCTCAATTACCTGCAACCCGGTCGATACGCTGTCGGACCCGCTGAGCACTTCCGGTGAGCATTCCACAAGGCCGTAATCGGAGAGGACGGCAAGTACCATTCTTCCCACCGGTGCAGCAGAAAGATGGCAGTAAGCAATTAAGTCTTCGATGGTCTCATATCGATTGATGCGTTGGTCTATTACGTTGGCTTCCACCAGCCGGCCAAACCAATCGAGATCAAAATCGGGATGATTCTTAATCAGAGCCGTCACATTTTCACGGATCATCAGCCCTACAGGCCCCATTGGCCTTGACTCACGCAAGTCACCGACTTCACCTCGGAACGCGAAATCGCATGGGTTGCAGCTATTCAAGTGGACCTCGTCCCAAGCCCATCTCAAATACGACTCACGTTCGGGCCCAGGCGAGCCCCACGAATCACCGATCTCGTCGACTAACCGAGCCACCCTGTATATCGCCTTGAAGTCATCGCTCAACCTCGAAGGAAGAAATCGAGGTACGACGGCAAAGTTCTCGGCCCTCATCTTTGCGGAAACCCAAGCGCCCAGTCCACCCCCTTCTCCTCCTTCATCCGCTACGTCGGTTAACGGCAACAGGACTCCGGAAGCATCACGCGCCTTTCTAGCCGGACTCACCGTCATTTCCGGGAAGTGAGTACGAGTTTCATTGGACTTTGAGTGATAGTTCGTCTTCGGGATCCACGGCGAATCTGATGATACCCAAGAGGCAGACATCTTACAGACATGAATAGACGGTGCATTTTTATATTGATACCCGGCGCATCCAATTTTCACTAAAAAAT
>DAIDIS010000047.1 GCA_027451785.1 Acidimicrobiales bacterium | reverse complement strand
CTCCTCGCGTCGTCTTTGTGACGGGTGGGACCAAAGGAATCGGCCTGGCTTGCGCGCGACGCTTCGCCAACTTGGGCGACTTCGTGTATGTCGGTTCTCGTTCGGGAGTATTGACTGAACCGCAAGCGGCGCTGAAGCCAGTCAAGTGCGATGTTGGCTCGTCAGACTCGGTAGAGGAAGCGTTCGCGTCAATTGAGGCGGAGTCTGGGCCGGTGGAAGTACTGGTATCGAACGCCGGTATCACTGCAGACCAGCTCTCCATCCGGATGAAAGACGAGGATTGGGAGTCGGTCGTGAGCACCAACCTGAGCGGTTCGTTCAGGGTTGCCCGCAGGGCGGCAACCAAGATGTTGCGACTCAAGCGGGGGTCAATCCTATTCGTGTCATCCTTAGTCGGTTCTACGGGGCAGGCAGGCCAGGCAAACTATGCGGCATCGAAGGCCGGACTTGTGGGCCTGGCACGCTCGATGGCCAGGGAGTTGGCAAGTCGCTCGATAACCGTAAATGTGATTGCTCCCGGAACGGTGAACACCGACATGCTGGCAGAGTTGGGATCCGACAGGATCGCTGCACTTCAGTCATTGGTGCCCTTAGGGCGAATCGCCGACCCGGACGAGATCGCAGCATGCGCCGAGTTCCTCGCCTCAGAAGGAGCAAGGTACATAACGGGAGCCGTTATCCCCGTGGATGGTGGCCTGGGCATGAGCTTTTAGGAGCCGGCCCAACTCGCGCAATTGGGTCCAGGGGCACTAACCTACATGTCATCGAGAATCGCCGGTGAAGGTAAGCCCAGCTAACTACTGGTAGCACCGTCACGGTGACAACTCGCAGCACCGTTCTCGAATAGAATCGCGTAGCTGCGTTGCAAAACGAAAGGACTATTGAGTCAGTGGATCATGCTGAAGCATTCGAGAAGTTCAAGACCTGCACGGTCGAGGTACTCCAGGTGTCTCCCGAGCAAGTCACAATGTCTGCTCGCTTCAGCGACGACCTGGATGCAGACAGCCTTGACCTAGTCGAGCTCGTAATGGCCCTCGAAGAGGCGTTCGACATCTCGGTAGATGAGTCCGAGCTGGAGGGTGTCGAGACCATCGAGCAAGCTTTCGTTTTGGTACAGGCCAAATTGGGATGAAGCTTTCGTGGGGGCCTTCGGCTGAGTCAGGCCGGTTAGAGCCAAGGCGCGTAGCCATTACAGGATTGGGTGTGGTGAGCTGCGTCGGCCTAGGCAAAGATGCCTTCTGGAAAGGCATTCTGGGTCCTGGCGCGCCGGAGGGAATTCGCAGGGTGGAGAATTTCGATCCCCTGGTCTGGTTTACCCCCAAGGAGGCGCGGCGCGCTGACAGATTTACCCACTTCGGTTTAGCTGCCTCACAGATGGCGCTCGACGATGCCGGTGGGCTGGAAGCCATCGCATGCGACCCCGACAAGTCCGGCGTGATCCTCGGCACAGGTGTAGGTGGCCTGGAAACCTTGGAACAACAGTTGAATAATCTGCGCGATGGCGGACCACGGAGAGTAAGTCCCTTTTTGGTTCCTATGATGATGGCGAACCGAGCGGCTGCCACGGTGTCAATGACGTTCGGCTGGAAAGGCCCATGTGAGTCGGTGGTCACCGCCTGCGCTGCAGCAAATCAGTCCATCGGCTATGCGGCTCGGCTGGTCGCCTCAGGCCGCTGCGAAGTAATGATCACCGGAGGGACCGAGGCACCTCTCACCAAGATCGGCCTGGCCGCTTTCACCAATATGACGGCCCTTTCCACCTCCGGATTCTCCCGCCCGTTCGATATCGAAAGAGACGGGTTCGTGATCGCCGAGGGAGCCGGTGTACTCCTAATTGAGGACTTGGAGCGGGCAAGAGCGCGCGGAGCCAAGATCTACGGTGAAATACTAGGATCGGCATCAACCGCCGATGCCTACCATATTACGGCGCCCTCTCCGGGGGGTTCCGGTGCGGCAACCTGCATGGAATTGGCGCTGGAAGACGCGGGACTGAACCCCGACCAGATTGCGCATGTGAATGCTCACGGCACTTCCACACCCCTTAACGACTTAGCCGAAGCAGAGGCGATTGAAAAGGTGTTCGGGAGCACCGGCCCACCAGTTACCTCGATAAAGGGAGTGACCGGTCACTCAACCGGCGCGGCCGGAGGAGTGGAGGCTGTATCCGTCGCACTTTCGATTGAGAACAGGCTCATCCCACCGACGGTTGGCCTAATCAACCAAGATCCAGAGATTCGAATCAACATCGTGAAGGACGAGCCGATGCCTTGGGAGCCGGGTCCAGTCATCTCGAATTCTTTTGGCTTTGGCGGGCACAACTCCTGCATTGTCATTGCACCTGTCGAAAGCTAAAACTCAGTTTCGTTTCCGGAGGGAATCCTGACCGGCTATCTCTTCCGTTCCTTGTTCCTGGAGCGAACCCACAGCAGGTAGACGACTCCTCCGGCAATCGCACCCAGAAGCAATACGTCATTGGCATTTGCTGAGTTACCCGAGGCGACTGAAGGAGAGGCCAGGCTTTTTCCCTGCGTTACCTTCAACATGATCACTGCGTTTTCGGGCATGTCGACGTTTGCGATTACAGGGTTTGAGGACACGGTTGCCTTGGAGACCACCGTGTTTTTGTGCTCGTAGTCAATTGAACGCACCTCCACCGAGTGTTGCGCAACCGGCAGCCCGGTCAGTTTCAACGAGATCGCGCTGACTTCCGGAGATGGACCGACGGCGCCGTAGTTACCGGATGGGTCGTAAGGCACGAAGTTGGAGATGAGAATCGTCATCGACCCATCGGGGCCTGAGGATGCCACGGCGGAAACCTGCGGAGTCATCTTCGGACCGGAGACAAGGCGCGAGGACGACACGGAAACTTTGGCATCCCTCCCGAGCGAAAACGAGTGCCAGTCTTGCATCGCCTCGTAAACCGGCTTAGGCGTTAGGCCAGGGTCAAGGAGTCCGGAAGAAGAGCTGGTTGCGTCAGGGTCCATGTCATTGAAAAAGCTCATATGGGAAATCCCTGCGTTGAGCCCTGAAGACAGGACGTCAAGCGCGAACGCAGAGCCAAAAGGCCCATTCTCTCGCTGGTCGTAACCCTCGTCCGCATTCCATGCGTCCACCCAGAGATCCGGATGAAGATTCGGGTGCTGGGCTAATGCAGCCTCAACGGCTGCAAAGTTGGAACTCAGTTCACCGACCGAAAGCTGAGGGTTGTACCAACACGGCTGTCCGTTAAGGGAACCATTCACGGGACAAGTACCTTGCGGGTTCTCAGGTGTAGGACCTGAGTCGGGGTAGTTGGCGAAGAAATGCCAGTCCAGGAAGTCCAGCTCGATCGAGTTGGAGTCCACGTAATTCAAGAACTGGTCAAACCAAGGGGTGTTTATAGTTCCTGTCGCGTTGGCGAAATCCGGTGCCCCAATCTGGATATTTTGCTTTGCCTGTTTGGCGGCTTGCTGCAATACGTTGGTTGTGTCCGCGTACAAAGCGAAGAATTGGGCAGGTGTCCCTTGCCAATGATAAGTATCCGGCTCGTTCCATACTGAAAAGTAATGGACTCCCTCAACGGTCATTTCATGCACGGCCATTTCGTAGACAAGCTGATCCCACTTGGCCTTGTTCGGACCAAGGTCAGGCACCCCGTATTGGGGCTGTGGAGAGGCTCCTTGGGTCGACGACAGGCACGGGGGTGAGTAGTCGATCAGTATTTCAGGAGTAGCTCCGGCCTGTTCAGCGTTCAGGACTTCTTTATCCAGCCCGATTGCGTCGAGAACGCCATTAGAACAGTTGTATATCGGGGTTGACCCATCCTGGCCATCGAAGTTCGTCTCGATGCGCGCCCATTTCACGCCTAATGATGACATTAGGCTGACTTCGGAAGGTTGAAGCGGCCCGTCCACACCGACCAGCCCAGGGGGAATGGTTTTGCCGGTCGCGGTTGCATTCACGTCAACCACCGCTGAGTATTTGGAGACTTGCGCACCTTTCGCAAAGACGACGCCTGCCGGTACGGCAGAAAGCACAAAGCCGACACCGATAGCCATTGCCACCTTTGAGACAAGGCGAAACGAGACACCAAAAGGTGCGCTGTGTGACGGAACCACTCGAATGGCTATCCCTTGTCCAACGCTTCTCGGATCTCGGAGACGAACTCGGCAGCTCCGGAGGGGCCGACTCCCTCCAGCAGCCTCCGAACCAAGGCCGACCCGACGATGACTCCGTCAGCAACTTCGCATACTTCCCTCGCCTGATCTGGATCGGAGACCCCTACTCCGACCAACACCGGCTTCGAGGAAATCGCCTTCAGTCGCTTGGCGACCTGGGTGGCGCTCGAAGCCAATCGGCTCCGCTCCCCCGTTACGCCCATGACGCCGACTCCATAGATGAAACCGGAAGCGAACTCGGCTATCTGGGCCAAATCCTCGTCGGGTGTCGTGGGTGCGGCAAGGAGGATCGTAGCAACTCCCGCTTTCGAGGCCGCAGCCCTCCAGCCTGACGACTCGCAAAATGGAAGGTCCGGAAGTATCGCGCCCTCGACTCCCGAGCTAGCAAGTGAACCGGCGAAACGGTCGAGGCCAAAAGCGTGGGCAATGTTGAAATACGTCATAGCCACAAGAGGCACCCTCACGTCCAGACTTCTCAACGTACTCAAAATGCCTACTGGGGTAGCCCCCCCGGCCAGCGCCCTTTCGGACGCTTCTTGGATTGTTGGCCCGTCCATAACCGGATCCGAGAAAGGAATACCAACTTCGACCGCATCGGCACCCGCCAAGGAAATCTCTTGGAGCACCTCGGACCATTCGGCTCCGAGACCACCAGTAATGTAGGGAACCAATAACTTTCTGCCCCTGTCCCTCGCCTGCCTCAGCGAGGCCTCAAGAGTGCACATTTCCTGCTCGCTCACGTCAGCATCTCCATTACCTGAGCGACATCTTTATCCCCTCTTCCGGATAGAATCATAAGGACCG
>DAIDIS010000046.1 GCA_027451785.1 Acidimicrobiales bacterium | reverse complement strand
TGTAGGCTGGTTCCGGCAGAAGCTGGGCCGGGCTCACTGGGCGTCTTGACAATCCGGGTATCGGTTGAAGAACTGCTGGATGTCGCTCAGCGGCGCGTCGTTGGGCACTGAACTCGAAACCTGGCCCCATTCAGTCATGCAGCTCGACAAGGCGGCGGAGGTCGTTCCCTTCTCGGAAACCCACGTTCCCGTTTCAACATTGACGTAGTAAGGAACACCGTTGCTCCCCTTCAGGAGCACTCCTATAACGTTCGGCACGGGAAACTGGGTGACCTGAGGGACTCCACCGATGGGATCCTGCACGAAATGCCACTTGCCAAAAGAGTGGCCACTTGCCGGATCAAGGCAATTCACATCGGTGAGCCCGCACTGGTACAGGGCTAGGAACCCGGGACTCTGCCACTCAGTACCAGGAAGAGGGTCCCGCATTGGTCCCGGCACAGCAGGGGTCGACTTCCCCGGCGTAGCAATCACCCAGGTGGTGCCGTATAGCCCGCAACTCCAAACACCGCCGTATTGGCTAGCAAAGGCGGCAGCCGTCGGATCGGTAGAAGGCTGGGTGGCCCAGCTTCCACAGGTCTTTTCAGAGTTGGCGGACTCAATAGCAGCGGCTGGAACGTCCTGGCCGAGGGCCACCACAGGAAAACTCGTCGCGGTAGAAGAACTGGTGGGATGGCGATTAGGCGATGAAGACAGCTGCTTATCGGCTGGACCGTTGTTCAACGCGATGAATGACGCAACCAGAGCAATAGCTACGAGGCCCCCGGCGATGGACGAACCTCGAGCAATCCGAGCTCGTCTACGAGTTCGAACGAATCGCGCCCAGGGATCGCTATCAAGTGGCGGAGTCGACTCGGCCAACTCCTGAAGTCGCTCCTTGAGTTCAGAACTTTCCATGGCACATCTCCTAGTCACTCGTATTCAAGTTCGTCGACATCGGCTGTACTCGAGACGCCAAGACGTCCAAGCGCCGCATGCAGGGTTGCTTTCACGGTCCCGGGAGCGCATCCCATCGCCTGAGAGACGTCGTCGATAGATAGGTCGCCGAGATAGTGAAGCACTACCGCCATGCGCTGCCTCTCAGCCAGTGTTGACAGGCGACTCGCGACATCAATCCGATCATCCGAGTGTTCCGAGAAGTCCAGGGTCTGATTTGCGGGATCAGCATGACGCTGTTCGCGCTTACGCCGTCTCAGCAGGTCCTGGGCTGCATTGTGCGCAACTACAATCACCCATCCAATCGGCCTATCCATCGCCTCAACCTCCCTCCAGCGGCGGTAAGCACGCATGAAGGCCTCCTGGGTAGAATCCTCAGCCAGATCGACGTCCGAGAACGCGACAAACATCACTCGCCGGACTTCCTCAAAGTGCTGCCGGAAGAAGTCCTCAAAGTTCATCGAGTGACCACCCTTGCCACAATCTCGTTATATCTCGAAACACATATGTCAACGTTCGACATGGTGCTCAAGGTTTACTCGCTCACGGACTTTCTGACTTAAGCACGTCGCGATGGAACTGACACCAATAGCGGCAGGGTCTGCCCCGCTTTGACGACCTGCATGTGATTGGGTTGCCCGGGCGCCTTCGGTCGTCGCCAGCGCCTCCCAGCTTAGTTAAGAGTCCCTACGCCGGAGGCACAGCATTAGCTACCAGCCTCCAGGTCTTCCCTCCGTCAGAAGTAGCAAGGACCTCATAACCAGGTCCTGTGGCAGGGGACAACGTCGGCTGGCCAGGTACCGAAGTGGATCCAGTCCCACCATTAGGCGCAACAGACACCACAACAATGCCATTCAGGGAGTCGAAGAAACTCGCGGCCTCTAGATTGAGGTTCATCGGGTAGTTCTGAGAGGCTGAGACAATTGGGCTCCACAAGACGTTGAACACGTCATGAGGGACCACCGCGAGCCAAATCTGCCCATTCTGCGAATCGCCTGTACACGTACCACAATCGCCAATCAGCTGGAGATCACCTTGTTGATCCACGCTTGGCGCCAAATGACCCGACAAAACCAGAGCGCTACTTATCGGTGCACCTGCAGCATCGCTACTCGAATCGATGACCTTAGCCCATACATTCCCGCTATTTACAGAGCGATCAACGACGACCTTGTGACTACCAGCGGCTCCTGCGCTCCCCGTTGTCACCCAAACTCCGCTCCCGGAGCACTGAAACGAGATAGTGGCCGCAGCCATAACGGGATCCAGATCGACCGCATGATTCAACTGCCAGGTGGCGCCCGCGTCTGTTGATTTGTAAACGCCGGCACCGCCAAGCAGCCAGAGATCGCGGGAGGTGCTGCAGACTCCTTGAGCCACTACCGGAGCCTTCACCTGCGTCCACGCGACTCCCCCGTTTGACGTAGCGAACAGTCGATTGTCCCGAGTGAGTAAGTAGCCAACCTCTTCGTTCTCGAACGAGATGTTGCTGATGTTATTGCCCGCGTTAGATGCGTATGGAAAGCTAACTGGGATCCAGGTGACACCGGCGTCGTTGCTCAACAACAAGCCATTTCCACCAAAGGCCCATATAACCTGATTGCTCACTACATCCAAGCCCGTGACGCCCACCCCGGCCGTACCGGCCGAGGGATATTGTACTGACCAGTTTGCCCCATCATTTGAAGTTGCAAGAATCTTGTCGCCGTCGGCCCACAGAGCGGAATCGGAGCCGGTCATCGCCATCATTGGATTCTGCGCCTGCGGTAGGTGGCTGAGATTAGCGGTGCCCGGAAGGGTAGGTGCCGGCTTGTAGGCATACTTGGCCGGCGCTGGCGTAAAGGCCCCATCGGCTGCTGCGATTCCCACCCCTGCTCCACCCAGAACAACCGCCGAGGTGACAATCGCAGCCGCAATTCTCCTACTTGATCTCTTGGGCCTGACACCAATTCCTTCCGGCTTCCGGCTCCCGAGGACCTCGTCCGCAGTCGGCACTTTAGTCCCGCTTCTGAGAGAGCCTGCTGGGACAGGGTTCGCCTTCTTCAACGCTTCAAACACTTCGTCTTCAGTTTGAAAGGAATTCATTGCGCGCTCCTCTGTTCCCTTCGGCTTGCGATGTCTGCTGATTGCCTTGGTGAGTACTTTCGTACGACCGTCTGAGACGATCTCTGGCCCGATGGAGGCGCATGGATACAGCCGACTCGGTACAATCAAAGACCTGCGCCAGCTGAGCCCTCGAGAGCTCCTCCCATGCAGCCAGGCGAAGAAGCTCTCGATCGTCCTCATCCAATTCCTCAAGGGCAGTCAGAACAGAGGCAGTAGCGTTTCGGGCAACCACTTCTTCCTCTACAGAGACTACGGGCAGTGCCTGGGGCAGCCTCGCAAAGGCAGCCTTACCTCTCGCCCAATTCCGTCGCTCATGGGAGATCAATCGCCATGCAGTACCATATAGCCACAGCAGGCCGACTTGCCCGTTCCCACTAGCTTCCCAGCGCTTCCAGGCTATGAGATAAGCTTCGGATACCACGTCCTCGGCTCCCGCTCGATCAGGGATCCTTCGCAGGGTGTACTCCAAAAGCGGAACATAGGTATCTCGGACGAGCGACTCGAAATCACGCTCGACCTTTTCCACTCCCGCCTCCTTACCAATAAAGATCTTAGTGGTCACGTATGTTAATGCCCGCAACGGGCTTCGCGTTTCATAAAAAGAGCGGGGAAATCGAGAAACCACGTTCTGGGATCTTGCGAACGAGATAACTCGATTTCCAATCGCCCTATGTTCTGCAGGCAACAGACGGCTCGCTTGGCACGCCCGCAGCGTCAAGACCAGCTTATGGAACCGGTGTTGCAGCCCTTGTCCAAGAGTCTCCTGAATTGTTTGAGGAAAGGAATGACTGGCCGCTGCCTCCCGCTTGACCAGATAGAGCGAGAGTTCCTCCTCCGCTATCGCCTAACATCTGACCAGCGATAATCGATCCTTGTCCGTCCTGGGCATAAGAGGAACCGACCAGGAACGGCAATCCAGATCCTCCATTAGCTGCCGACGATCCCAGATCGTTCAAGTTGAAGGCCGAACCCCCGTCGGTAGTCCCCAGGGACCAAATTGAAGCATTCCCCGAAGCCTGGCTGTCGCAATGCGCACAGTCACCAGTTATCCACGCTTCCTGCGCCGAAGGAACGTTCAGCTGTAGGGTGCCTGCGGAAGCCAGCGTGGATGCAACGGAGGGATTTCCGCTTCCAGGAGCGAGAACGCTCTGCCATCCTGAGCCGTCGTCGAGGGAACGGTCCAAGTAAACATTGATGTGCCCGCCCAGATCGGTGCTTCCAGCCATCGCCCAAATCCCTTTGCCGGAACATTCAAGTGACGCCTGCCCAAGGTTCGAGCCCGAGATCGCAAGATCGTGCGACAGCGTCCATGAGGAACCCTGATCAGCAGACTCGTAAACGCCGGTTCCGCCCAGAAGCCACTGAGTCCCGTCCGCGTCATCACAGACGGCCTGGACCGGAACGGGAGGGTTGGCAGCTGACCACGATGCTCCCCCATCCCTCGAGATGAAGAGCTTGTTGTTGAACGTGACCGCGATGCCGTTGTTGGAGTCGCTAAAGGAGACGCCAGCGATTCCCGTCGGCAATCCAGGTGCCTGGGGTTGCGCCAGGACTGTCCAAGTTGCTCCACCATTCGTGGTCCCTAACCGGCGCGTGTCAACCCCGATGAGGCAGCTTTCTGACGGAATCACTGTGTCGAGGGGCTCCCCTCCTTGGGCTCGTTGATCCAGACCGCGGTCGGCAGCGCCGGCGGCTGGGGCGGCTTGCTGACGAAGCGCTCCGGGTGCAGGTCGTAGGCGCCGGAGAGCACGATCCCCCGCTTCTCCCGGATGGCCTCGGCCCGGCCGTAGTGGACATCGGCTGGGGTGTGGAAGCCGATGCCGGAGTGACGGTGCTCGTCGTTGTACCAGCCGAAGAACCGCCCGCACCAGGCGTGAGCGTCCTCGAAGCAGCCGAAGCGATCCGGGTAGTCCGGGCGGTACTTGGCAGTGCGGAAGGCAGATTCTGAGTACGGGTTGTCATTCGAGGTGTGGGGCCTCGAGTAGGACTTGGTGACCCCGAGGTCGGCCAGCATGAACACGAAGGGCTTGGCCGTCATGGGCGAGCCCCGGTCCGAGTGCAGAGTCAGCGCGTCCCGACCGATGCCCTGGCGCCGGAGGGCCTCGGAGACCAGCTCCTTGGCCAGCTCGGCGTTCTCGGTGTGGGCCAGCATCCAGCCCGGCACGTAGCGGCTGTAGATGTCGATGATCACGAAGAGGTAGAACCAGGTCCACTTGGCCGGCCCGGCCAGCTTGGAGATGTCCCAGGACCACACCTGGTTCGGCTCGTTGGCCACCAGCTCGGGCTTCTTGGCCGGGGGATGGGTCCCCTGGCGGCGCCGCTCCCGCACTTCCCCCTCGGCCCGCAGGATGCGGTACATGGTGGGCACCGAGGCCAGGTAGCGGCCCTCGTCGAGGAGCTTGGCGTAGACGGTGGCGGGGGCCTCGTCCACGTGCTCCTCGGAGTGCAAGACGGCGAGCACCTCGGCCCGCTCCTCGGGCGAGAGTGCCCGGGGATGGGGAGCCGGGGACCGCTCCGGGCGGGCAGGTGCCGGGCTGTGGCGATGCCGGCGATACCAGCGGGCCTGGGCCTCGCCGACCGCCTCACACGCCTGTCGCACCCCGACCAGCGGAGTGAGCTCGGCGATGGCGGCGTCGATCACCTGGTCTCGCCCCGCTTCGTCGCCGCGCTGTCGGTGGCGAGCTGCTCCAACAGCGCGGAGAGTTTCCCCTGGACCTCGATGACCTTCTTCCTCGTGTCCAACTCGGCTTCGAGGTCGGTGACCCGCTGGCGCAGCCGGGCAACCTCCCGGTCCCGGGGATCGATCCCCGGCCGCCCGGCCGGCTTGGCCAGCTCGGCCATCGCGCCACGGTCACGTTGTTTGCGCCACTCGGAGATCAGCGAGGTGTACAGGCCCTCCCGGCGCAGCAACGCACCCTTGCCCGCCTTGTCGAGACCCTCGTACTCGTCCAGGATCTGGGCCTTATAAGAAGCCGAATAGCGCCGCGGCCCGCTGGCGCGCTCGGGGACCTCCGGGTCCGGATCGGTGTGCTCCACGCCCCGAGCATCAGCGCCCGAGATCAGAGTTTGGGGGATGGTCTTGGTCACTTGGGGATGTCCCTTCCCCGCCCTCTCAGGTCAATAAATCGGCTGCTGGAACTGCCTCACGAGAGGTTGACACAGAGGGTAACAGCACCGAGGAGCTTTCGGCCCAGGCTATGGATGGGCTCAGCGCATCTATGCCGACTGGGCTGGAGGACATGCCGGCAGGAACATATTGGACACTCCAGCTGGAGCCGGCATTGGTCGTTCCGTAGACTGTCCCGCCATCGATCTTCCAGCCGTCCGAGGTGCTTGCCATAGCAAACGTCGGATTTCCATAGACTGGCAGACCACCTTGAGCGTCTGGGCTCTGCGGACCCGCCGTCAGTGCTGGTCCAGAGGGCGGTGGAATGGGGTTGCTGTGTGCGTCGGTCACAAATAATGCTGCACCAGCACCAATTGTTGCTCCTGCTCATAGGAGTAAGGCGAGTGGAGTCACCATGATTCTCCTAACGCGTCTGCCTGCCAATTCAATGGCACTCATGTGTAATCCCTTCTATCTGATTTCGAGTAATGGATCTGCGAGTGAAATGTGCATTGGGCTATGCAGCACCGACATCCCAGAACGACTGGCCGTACTGATTATGCTGAGCCGCCATTGATTGCGCCGTGACATCAATATCGTTGAAGCCGCCATATCCCGAACATGCGGTGCAAGCCTGAAACTCCTGCATGTATATGTTCTTGGCGGTGCATTGCCCGTTTCTACTTGCCGTATAGAAATTCAAGAACTGGCCCTCGTAGTAACTAGCAGACTGCAGGGTTCCAGGAGAACTTGCATACGCGCATCCGCCGGGACCTGCTGCGTACCAAGCGGGCAACACGTAAGGATCGCCATATGGATAGTTCGGATCCGACGGGTTCGGGAAAGAAAGCGATGGCATGAAGCCGTTCATGAATGATTCGCTGATGTATAAGCCCGGAGAGACGTGCGTGTCCTTTCCGATCGCTTCCAAGAACCCCAAGAGCGTGTAGTCGTTGAGCGTCACTTGAAGATTCCCGTAGGAACCGGAGGGCAGATACCAATTTCCGTTACCAGATTCGATATCGGCGAACACGGTAAGACCTGACAGAACGGACTGCCCGTCGTACTGCGAGAACGCCCAGTTCACCTGGCAGTTATATGCGTTCTGCCCTTCTTGATATCCATAGCCAAACGCATCAAGGGCGGTCGGGCCGTTTGGACCAGCCTGACCAGGACCCGCAATATCCCAATATCCGAAGCGAGCACCTTGAGGCACGGCGAGAGAATCGTTGTAGGTCCAGTTCGATCCCGAGATGCTGTTGCAGCGGCCGACGCCACCAATCTGGCCCTCGTAGTAGGACGAACTGGTTCCAGGCTCGGCAGAGAGGTGACTGTTGGTGTCAGTGCCGAAAAAATAGGTGTTTCCGTAGGCACCAGGCACCTGGAGGAAATAGGCGCAGGTCAGCGGCAATAGCAATGCAACCAGCGTCTTGGGCCTAGCCGCCCGAACTCGTCTCGTCTCGCAACCTAGGCTGCGATCAGATCCCACGGGCGTTACCCACCACCGCAGGGCGGATGACACCAGCGGTCGTAGTCGTCTACCCGAAAAGATACTTCGTTTCATGAACGATCTCCCCTTCTAAGCATGGATTTGTAAGCAACGAAGTCCTTGACACGCTGCTCAGAAGATTCTCGAAGGTTCGTGTGATCCGAGTTGTCCGCCGATCAAACGATCAAGGTTCAGGTTCAGCGTAAGACCAGCTAATGGATGGCTGTTAACCTATTGCCCGCCTAAATTGTCCGTACGCGTGCACTTACGCGATGTCAGCCAACGGTGGAACCAACGTCGCCGAGCTACCGCCTCAGCGAGGAGAGATGCGCTAGATCAGCCCGTATGAGCGGGCTGTTGGGATCAGGTCGTCGGCATTCTCCACCGAAAGCTTCGACTTTGCATGAGACAGGTGTGAATCAACTGTTCGCGTAGATACGAAGAGTGCTTCGCTGATTTCCCGATGAGTCTTCCCGTCGGCCTTGAGGCGAAGTACTTCTAGCTCCCTTTCGCTCAACAGACCCAGCGTGGATTCCCGAGGATCGAGGCCGAAGACGGAATATCCCTTGGTCAACAACCCACAGATGGTTGGAACCAACGAGGGATCATCAACCAGGTGCTTCTTCGGCAGGTAGCCATCAATGCCCGTGTCCCAAGCGCGGCTAGCGTTCTTTGGCACCTCGCTCGAAGTGCAGACGATGATCCGAGTCTTTGGCGATTTCTTCCTGATCGCCTTGGCTAGCGCGATGCCATCGGGTTCGCCGTACTCCATGTAGAGATCTACGAGAACCGCGTCGTAGTGATTCTCGGCACACTCCTCGGCCACGGAACGGGAGGCTCCGTCAATGGCTTTGACAGTGCATTGACCGGTTCCTTCCACCAGGTCACAGATCATGCGTGCACTGGCCGGATCATTCTCGACCAGCAAGAGCTCTAACATCCGTCCCCCCTTCCACTGGTCCCTGATCCCAGGCGATGGCTCGATCAAGGCAGGTGATCGCCTTCTCGCGCTTCGATTCGTCCAGGTCCCCTTCGAGCAGTCCCTCGAGGAATACCAGCATCCCTTGGAAGTTTTCGTGAGCTGCGAGAAAAAGTCTGGTGTCCGTGCCGTCGCGGAGACGATCCAGCACCACTTCGTTGTTCTCGCGACACTGGGCAATGAGCTCCAGCGCTTGCACGGTGTTCGGCTTCACCACCAGCAGCAATTTCCGAGCCTCGGATAGCAAGGCTGTGTCTATCTCCGAACCAAGGACGCCAAGAACCGATAGCGCTTCTCGCAACTCAAGAATACGGGCTGGCTTGGTAAGGCAGGTGTCGATTCCCGATTCGACTGCATAGCGCAGATTGGCTTCAGAGGAGTCCGCAGTTAGGCAAATGAGCGGCACATTTGCAACTTCGGTACCCAGGCTCCGGATCGCCTGGGCAATCTCGCCTCCGGTGATCTCCGGCATGTGCATGTCCAGGATGACCGCGGCGAATTCCCCGGTCCGGACTCTTTCGATTGCCTCCTTGCTGTCGTTCTCCCACTTGTATCGACACCCCATAAGTTCCAGAACTTCGCCGGCGACGTTGGCATTGATGACATTGTCGTCGATGATCAGCACCATTGGTCCGGCCTTCAAAGTGGAAATTCGCGGCTCCAGGGGTGGTGCTAAGGCAGCGGTTTCCGTGACTAAGATCATTGCCTCGTCGCCTTCCGGCTCGGGAAGAGGCATCCAAAAGGTAAACTTCGTTCCTTCCCCCACCTTTGAGTTCACTTCGAGGCGTCCGGAGAGGGCACTCGCTATCTCCTTGACGATCGAGAGCCCCAGACCCACGCCACCGTAGCTGCGACGGACCGTCGGGTCCGCCTGCTCGAATTTCTCGAAGATCCGTTCCCTTGCTTCTTCAGGTATGCCCGGACCCGTATCTGCGACCACGAAGGTAGCCCGGTCGTTATTCCAGCTTGCCTCCAGAGAGACCGCCCCTTCCGACGTGAACTTCACGGCGTTGCTGAGCAAGTTGATCAGGACTTGTCGGATCTTGACGCCGTCTCCCACCACCAGCGCCGGCACCGATTCCGAGATATGTGATGTGACGTCCAGTCCCTTGTGATCAGCAAAGGCTCGGACTACTCCGACAGATTGACGAACGATCGAATGGATTGAGAACGCTCCGCTGTTCACGACCACGCCGCCGGCTTCAATCAACGAGAAGTCCAAGATGTTCTCGATCTCTCGGTGGGCGTAGTCCGCGGACACGCTGGCCGTAGTCAAAAGCTGGCGATGGCGAGCTGATAGAAACGCATCGTTCAAGAGCAGCTCCAGAGCGATCTTTATGCCATGCAGTGGTGTCCGTAGCTCGTGGCTCATGTTTGCCAAGAAGTCGCTCTTAGCCCTCGAGGCAGCAACCGCTTGATCTCGGGCAACGGTAATTTCGTGCGCTTGATTGCCTATGAAGTCCACTTGCCCGCGAAAGGTACGCCTGAAGGCAATTCCGGCCAAGCACATGCCCAGCGCCTCAAAGAGTTGTGCGACCAACTGGTCGCCTTCGGTTTCGTGAAGTTGCTGAGGCAGACTCACAAAATGCGGCATGGCATACACCGTTAGGAAGCCCACGACCGCTACGCCCAGCCAAACACGAGCTGCCCGGGCGCTGATAAGCATTCCGGCAATCATTGGCGCCAACGCGAAATACCAAAGCGATAGCGACTTTGGGCCACCGGATGAGATGGCACTGACAAAGAGCGTGAAGGTGCAGATGCCCAGCCAAATGCTTGATCCCCTGGCCATCCGGGCTGGAGTCGGGTTGGAAAATACCCACACCCGACATATCTGGATTCCCGCCACCATCAGCGCTGCTTCAGTTGCCGCCAGTGGCGCATGGCGAAGAAGGTGGGAGATTCCAATCCCAATTCCGGTAACCATCGCGGCCATAGAGGTCTGGGAGAAGTTCTTGAGCTCGTAATCCCCTTCATGGGTTCGCCGTGATTGCAAGGAGCTCGATTGGTGGATCGACATCGGACTACCCTTTCCGTCGCAAGGATGCTTCACGCGACGATAGGCTGCACGGCATGGGCACTGCCAACCTCTTTGA
>DAIDIS010000045.1 GCA_027451785.1 Acidimicrobiales bacterium | reverse complement strand
AGCCTCGAAGTCGACCTTCTTCATCACCAACTCCGGTGCAACAATGACCATTCCGGGGAACGTGATCAGCGATGCAACCTCGCTGCTGAATGCGACTGCGATTCAGATCATTGCCACCCAGTTCGTCGTTACCGACAATGGCTACCCGGCCTCGGTTGACCTTGGTGCCGCCCCGTTTGGACCGCTGGTTTCTGCGGTAACCCCGATCTCCGGATCGAACGCCGCCTCGGTTACGGTTCCGGCTACACCGATCCCCGAGATCGGCCCTGTAACCGCTCCTTCAAGCGGAACCTTCAGCGCAGCACCGGGTGCGGCAACTGCCGACATCAAGCTCACCACGCCGAACGGTGTGACTGACCTTGGTAACTCGACATGCACGCCTACCTCGACCACGCCGATGGTAACCATTCCCGTAGGCAGCGGCGGGGGCGGCGGTACGCCGACTGCGCCTTCCGTAACCGGAATTTCGCCCAGCTCCGGTTCAACGACCGGTGGAAACACGGTGAACATCTCCGGCTCCGGCTTTACCGGCGCTACCGGAGTGTCCTTCGGAAGCACCCCTGCTTCCAGCTTCACGGTTGTTAGCGACACGAGCATCTCGGCCGTGGTTCCAGCGGCTGCAAGCGCCGGAGCCGTGAACGTAACGGTGACCAACTCCGTCGGGCCGAGCAACGGTGCTCAGTACACCTACCAGACCACCGGTGGTGGAGGCGGCCTGGCCGTCACCAGCGTTTCTCCGAGTAGTGGTCCTCCGGGGGGTGGCACTGTTGTCGAAGTCCAGGGCTCCGGATTCACGGGTGCCACAGCTGTGAACTTCGGATTCTCGTCGACTCCGTTCTTCTCAGTCGTGTCGGACTCAACGCTGTATGTCTACGCAACGCCGGGGGCCGCGAACACGTCCGTGGACGTAACCGTGACCACACCAGCGGGTAACAGTGCACCGAATGCGAATGACAAGTTCAACTACGGAACAGAGCCTGCCCTTGGCGTCACCAGCGTGACCCCGAACACCGGCCCGGCATCAGGTGGCACGTTGGTCGAGGTCCAGGGATCCGGGTTTACCGGCGCTACTGCGGTCAACTTCGGCTCGAACGCCACTCCGTTCTTCTCGGTGGTTTCGGACAGCGTCCTTTACGTCTACGCAACGCCGGGAAGCAACGGCTCGGTCGGCGTATCGGTAACCACGCCCGCCGGCACCAGCCCAGCAAGCTCGAACGCAACATTCACCTACTCGGGTGGATCGACCACGCCGCCTCCGCCCTCTGGTGCTCCGACGATCACCTCGATCTCGCCGAGCAGCGGTTCCACTTCGGGTGGCACGAGCGTAACCATAACGGGCACGAACTTGAGCAACGTGACTTCGGTGTCCTTCGGCTCAACTCCCGGAACCGGAGTAATGGCCATGGGATCTACGTCGCTCATGGTCACATCCCCGGCCGGAAACGCTGGAACTGTGGACGTCACCGCCACCAACTCGTCAGGTACCTCGGCGACCTCGTCGGCCGACCAGTTCACCTACAACATCCCAGCCGGTGGTGGCGTTTACGGACCGGGTCAACCGTTGGTAAGCAACTGCACCTCGGTAGGGCCGCAATGTTCGACCGACCCGAAGTCGGTTGCTGGCACCACATCCAACCCGAACATCGTGGCAGTTCCCGGAGCAAACCCGACGCAGGGTATCCCTGGATACACTCCGCAGGGAACGCAAACGACTGAGACCTACGGCCCGATCAGCATCCCCAAGGCAACGTCAACGGCCATGGGACAGGATTGGAACAACCCGCGGACCAATCTTCAGCTTCCGTGCCACAACTGCTATCTAACCTCCATCCAAGCCGACATGACTTACACCAGCGGCTCGGAGGCGACGATCGCAAGTGGTGCTTGGTTCCACCACGTCGTCTTCTTGGACAGCGGCCATACGGACGCCACCTGCCCGAGTGCGATCTGGAACTTCCTCGGCGTCAGCGGCGAGAGGTTCTTCGCCTCCGGTGACGAGCGTACGAAGATGATCCTTCCTCCGGGCTACGGTTATTACGTGGGCTCAAACGACTCCTGGTCGATGATCTACATGTTGATGAACATGAACACCAGTGCAATCAACGTGAACATCGACCTAACTACGACTTGGGTTCCCGCAACAGCCAAGCTGACTCCTCTGCGCCCGGTATGGCTGGACGTGGACCAGTGCGGCACATCTGAGGTCAACTTGCCGAACTCGGGCTACAACGTCCTGAACTACACCTGGAACGTAAACGTCCCGGGCAACCTGGTCGGTATCGGCGCTCACGTGCACGACGGTGGCATCAATGAGTACGCAGTGGACAACAGCCAGAACAACCTGCTTCTGTGCAACTCGGTTGCCAGCTACACGCCTGCTCCAAATATGACGGGAATGACCGGCATGCAATCGATGCCGATCGGCGCCCAGGTCATAAACTCAATGGTCGAATGCGGCGGCGACATATTGGGAGGCCCGCCGATTGCGACGCTGAAACAGGGAGACCAGGTATCGATACATGCGGTGTATGACAACAACGCCGATGCAGGGTCTTCAGATCAAGGGGTCATGGGCATCATGATCGCCTTCATCCAGCCCACGGGGGCTGTGCCGGGTGGAACAAACTCCTAGTCGGCAAGAAAATGTTGGGCAAACACGATTGCCGTGATCCGCTTCAGCGGTACTAATCGGTGAGAGTGAAAGAGCGGTGGCCTTAGGGCCACCGCTCTTTTTATTCAAAGAAACCGTTGCCCTTTCTTGTCGCCCGACTCGGCGGGTCGGCTGATAACGGACGTGTCGCCCAACTCGGCGGGTCGGCTGCCGGCCTGGCAAGAGACTGCCGAGAACGTGACCGTTCAGAAAGCGACTGTTGCCGTGTCGCTGACCTCGCCGGCCCGGCCGCACACGTCGATTGACTCAGCTGTCGACAGGAGATGGGCATCGGTGGTGCCGGCCCAAACTCTTGATCCGTCGGGTGCAAGACAGGCACAAATTGCCCGAGTCGAATTGCCTTCGCGGTCGTAGACGATTGTGTATGCCTCAATGGTGACCGGCCCGCTTTGGCGGCCGAACCTTCTTGGCTCTCGTTGGTCGGCGCCAGGCTGGGCGCTGAGCGTTGAGAACCCGCCGACGGATCGAACGGGGCTTCCCGAAAGGATCATGGAGTGGTGTTTCGTCATATACCAGCCCACTCCTGTCACCATACCCAAAGACTCCGGGTCTTCCCTGATGGCACCAACCATCTGAGCGAGTGAGTGGGATGCGTAGTTGTTTCCCGGCCCGCCTGCGAAAGTCAGGCCGCCTGTCATGGTGAGAGGTCTTGATTCCGACAAGGGGTCTATTCCGAGTTCCAGGCAGGCGATCTCCACGGCAGACGGAAAGCATGAGTAGAGATCAAACTTGGAGATATCGTCCAAGGTGACTCCGGCTTGGCCGAAGCATGCTCTGGCGATCGCACCGATTGCCGGCGACGACGTGAGATCCGAGCGCTCGGAGACGAACCAGTAGTCGTGAGCGAAGGCTGAAGCCACTGGGAAGATCCAGCGGTCTTTTGGGATTGAGAGTGCTTCTGCGGTACCTGCTGAAGTGAGAATGATCGCCGCCGCCTGGTCGACTTGGATGTTCGCGGTTAGTAGCTTCGTATACGGGTAGGAGACCATTCGATTCGTCGCTGAGACCTCCGATATCTCAGCGGGACTTTGCACCTGTTGAGACCAGGCATATTTATTTGTGGCGGCTACCGCGGAAAAACGCGACCAAAGTTTCGAGATCCGGTCCAAGTGTGCAAGGGGGTCCAAGCCCAGTCGGTGGCGGATAGCGGTCTCGAAAATGGGGTACACATTGACGGGTAGGGCCAGTGATTGTTCAAGCTCGTATGGGTGACTACCAGGACGGCTCTCCCCGATCTCTTCGGGGGGCGGGGTTCCTTCCAGGTCCCTCCTGGACCACGAGATGCCCTGCGAGCCCGAAGGGTTCATCTTCCTGCGTGTGTATACGGCTTCCGCTCCGGCGACAATGACCGTGTCGGCCTTACCCTGGGCAATTCTTGCGGCAGCGCGCGATACCAAAGCAAGCGGTGAGTCGCCGCCGATGGTCGATACCGCAGTGTTCGCAGGGCTGATACCGAGGAGTTTCGCCAGTACCTTTCCTGGGTTGAAGTAATCCCAAGAGAGAGTTTTCACCGTGTCGATTTCGTCGACTCGCTGGATAAGGCTGCCCGAAGGGCCTGCATCCGCGGCGGCAAGGTGAATGGAGCGCGCCATCATCTCGGCAGGTTCGGCGTCGGCAATCGCTGAGATCGACGGAATACCCGGCTTTCTGTGGAGCGTAAGTTGCCCTACTCCGACGATGACCGGAGTGGCGGGGTCAAGGTACACAATTAGATTTTACGGACTTTGCCGAGGAATTCCCTACGTTGTCGAAAAAGGAGTCCCAAATTGCTCGCTTCGGGCCTATGCAAGTTTTAGCTACCTATGCGAGTTTTACCTGGGCCTCGATCTCAACCTCGTCCTTTAGTTTCAATGCGCCGAGCATTGCGGTGTACGGCTTGATGCCCCAATTGCTCTGTACGACCGTCGCTCGCACGGACACTATTCCATCGGACGAGGTGGATCCGTGGAGGGTTATCGGCTTGGTGACACCCACCAGCGTCAAATCTCCGGTGACCTGAAAGGAGTTTTCGTCACCCGTAACCGAGGTGGACCTGAAGGTTATATTGGGGAATTGGGCGGTCTTCAGGATCTTCTGCTCGAAGGTATTTTTGATGTCCTGTTTGTCTGACTCGCTTAGGGGCTTGATCCCACCGGTTCCTTCAATCACCAAGAGCGAATTGACCGGAACTTCGAACATCAGACCGGAATTGGCAGGTGAGGAAGTGTCGATGGCCACCGTCCCTCGGAAGCTGGTCGCACGGATGGTCAGGTCGTGACCGACCTTCGCTCCAACACCACTCCTGGATGTTCTCACAATCAAATTGCCGTTTTCCGGACCGAATTCAAACGTTCCATTGATAAGTGCCATGCCAAGACATGCTACCCCCGATATCCTTCAGAGGGAAGGAATTGAGCTGGCCGCTGTGTCGGCCTACCAGGTTCTTCGTGGGCTACCAGGTCTCCGAAAGCCCGATTGTGTGCTCGGCTAAGGGTGCCGGCCCGCCAGGATGCTAAGGGTGCTGGCCCGCCAGGATGAAGCCGTTTCCTGCTGGAGCGGATGAAATGGCGAAGTATTGGCTTGCGCCGCTCTTTCCGCCCATAGAGCCATAGAACGGCGCATCCCCGAAGCTGTAAACCCCGCCATCACTGGCGAGCTCCCAATATCCGCCTCCGTTGGGCCCGGAGGCGATCCCGACGAATGGATTTGGGTTCTGAGTGCTCCCCATAGAGCCATAGAACGGCGCATCCCCGAAAGCAAAAATTCCTCCGTCGCTGCCTACTTCCCAATATCCACGCCCGTCAGGCGTGGACGCAATGCCGACGATGGGCGATTGGAGACTAGTGGCGCCCATGGAGCCGAAGAACTGCGCATCACCGAAAGCAAAAATTCCTCCGTCGCTGCCTACTTCCCAATAGCCCCGCCCGTCGGGAGTGGAGGCTATACCGACGATCGGCGCTTCAAGAGAAGTGGCGCCCATGGAGCCGAAGAACGGCGCTCCGCTGAACGAAAAGACCCCACCGTCTTGTGCCGCAAGCCAATATCCGCCACCTTGACCGGCAATTGCCAGACCTGCGTAGGGAACGGACGATAGTACCGGCTGGCCGGCTGTGGGAGCCGTGCCAAATGAGTGGACGTCGCTGGTCTGGGGACCGAACTGGGTGGAGCTGGCGCAGACTGTCACGAATGAGTACCCACGTGCCTCAAGACCCGTGATGATCGCGGGTAGGGCGGCGACCGTCTGAGACCGGACCCCACCACCATCGTGCATGTCGACCACCGCTCCGGGGAATGCGGCGCCTATCACTCGGGATGTGATCGTGGATACACCCGGAAGAGTCCAGTCCTTGGGGTCCACGGAGTAGCTCATGGTGGTGAGACCCCGCTGGCTGATTTGGTTGATCACGTTCCCGTTTACCGAATCGTATGGAGGCCGCACGCAAGTTGGAGTGGTACCGGTCACTGAGCGGATCTCGTTCTGGGTCTGGTCAATTTGATATCCGAACTGTGAGGACGGGATCGTGGTCAGGTCGGGATGAGACCACGTGTGGTTTTCCACCGGATAGCCGGCTCTCACCACCTGCTTGGCTAAGGAGGGGTCTTGAGCGACGTTCCTCCCGATCTCAAAGAAGGTGCCTGCGACGTGGTAGCGCTGAAGTACGGAAAGGACCTGTGGGGTATATGGACCGGGACCGTCGTCGAAGGTTAAGGCGATGACACGGCTGCCTGCGGTGGCTGCGCCAAATGGAGCTTGGTATGTGTAAAAAGCCAAGCCGCCGGAAGCGACGGCAGGTTCGGTGCTTATTCCCAATAAAAGCGAGGAGGTGATTACCACCGTTGCGGCAATCAGGGTCAATAAATTCTTCACGCTAACGATATTCCTCCCGGCTGATTACCGTAATCCACCCCCCTCGGATACGGGTTCGGCACCGACCGAACTAAACTTGAAGGAATGCGAATTGCTCTGGGCTCTGACCACGCAGGTTTCTTGCTCAAGTCACACCTTCTGGCTTGGTTGGAACGGGAGGGCCATGAGACCATTGACTTCGGTACCTGGAACGAGGACTCGGTGGACTACCCGGACTTCGGGTCCATGGTGGGCCAAGCTGTGGCAGGAGGGCAGGCTGAGCTGGGAGTTTGTTGTTGCGGTACCGGAATCGGGATATCGATCGCAGCGAACAAGGTAGTCGGAGTGAGGGCAGCGGTTGTCCACGATGTCACGACGGCGAGACTTGCAAAAGAGCACAACAATGCCAATGTCATCTGTATGGGCGGCAGGATCGTCGGCATGCAGGTCGCAGAGGACTCGTTGAGGGAGTTCGTTGCCGCAGAGTTCCAAAGTGGCAGGCACCAACGTAGGATCGACAAGATATCTGAGCTAGAGAAGAAAGTGTGATCGGATGAGTGGGAACTGGCCAAACGCCGTGGACAAGGAAGTCCTGGACCTTATCCGAGAGGAAGCAGAGCGTCAGAACAGCAATATCCAGCTGATTGCTTCCGAGAACTTCGCCTCCCCGCAGGTGCTCGCCGTCACCGGGTCAGTCCTGACCAATAAGTACTCGGAGGGTTACCCGTCGAAGCGATATTACGGCGGTAACGCGGTTATCGACGAGGTCGAGACGCTGGCAATCCGCCGCCTTATAGACCTGATGGGCGCAGAGTACGCCAATGTTCAACCCCATTCCGGCGCCAACGCCAACCTGGGTGCGTATCTAGCCCTCATTAAGCCCGGCGACACCGTTCTTGCGATGAGCCTGGACCAGGGAGGTCATCTGACCCACGGTTCTCCGGCCAACGCAACCGGCCAGCTCTACCGCTTCGTCCCCTATGGGGTCACGCCGGCGAGTCTTGATGGCGGTGAGCGTATCGACATGGACCAAGTGCGGGATATTGCGCTCAAGGAGCGTCCGAAGTTGATAGTCGCCGGCGCGACTGCATATTCGAGGATCATCGACCCGGAGCCCTTCCGGCGAATCGCCGACGAGGTGGGTGCCCTCCTTATGTTCGACGCAGCCCACATCGCGGGGCTGGTGGCCGGCGGGGTTCACCCCAGCCCGGTCCCATTTGCCGACGTGATGACCTTTACCACCCACAAAACCCTCAGGGGGCCGAGGGCGGGAGCGATCGTCTGCAAAGAAGAGATAGGCACGAAGATCGACAAGGCGATCTTCCCTGGATTGCAGGGTGGCCCGCTTGAGCACGTGATCGCCGCTAAAGCGGTGGCTTTCAAGGAAGCCTCAACGCCGGAGTTCAAAGAATACGCAGCGCAGATCGTGACAAATGCCAAGGCATTGGCGGAAAGCTTGGCTTCCAGTGGTTTCAGGCTCGTATCGGGCGGGACCGACAACCACCTGATCTTGGTTGACTTGCGCGATTTCGATGCCGAGCTCTCAGGCAAGGAGGCTCAGCTTTGCCTTGAGCGGGCAGGAATTGTCTGCAACCGGAACCAGATCCCTGGAGACCCAAGGTCACCGTTTGTTACCAGCGGCTTGAGACTTGGAACGGCGGCACAGACGACGGCAGGAATGGGCCCAGAGCAAATGGAGGTGATCGGTTCAATGATTGCTTCCGCCCTGAGAAACAGGGCCGACGACGAAGCGGTGGCCAAGATAAATCAGGAGGTCGGGAATTTGTGCTCGGAGTTCCATCCCTATGAGGGTGTGGTGGCTCAGCGGGGAGCGGCAGGAGTTACCGACTAGCCGTGGTCGCCAACTACCTGGTCGTTTTCGCTGTAGCTGCGATCGGCACTTACGCGATCACGTTTCCCGTCAGGATGTTGGCGACGCGGATCGGCATGATCAAGGTCCCTCGCGAGAGGGACGTTCACAAAGTCCCGACGGCAATGGGTGGGGGTGTGGCCATGATCGCCGCATTCCTGCTTGCCATGGTTGTCGCCTCCAGACTGGGCGGCTTCCATCAAGTGTTTTCAGGTTCATCGGAGCCACTTGGGGTGATGCTTGCTGCTGCAGTGATGTTCGCAGTCGGCTTCCTCGACGATATCCGGCCCGTAACGGCACCCGCGAAGGTGGCGGGACAGGTTCTATCGTCATCCATGTTGTATTTCCTCGGAGTGACGATGGTCTTCTTCAAGATCCCTTTTGCGGGGGTTGTCGTGCTTTCGTCGAACTGGTTGCCTTTACTGACGGCGCTTTGGGTCGTGGGGATGGCCAACGCGGTTAACTTCATCGACGGCCTGGATGGGCTAGCTGCCGGGGTCATGGCGATAGCGGCCGGAGCATTCTGTATCTACGGTGTCAGACTCATCGATCTAGGTCGCCTTCCAAAAGACAACATCGGGCCACTGGTGGCCGCCATAGCGTGTGGTGTCTGCGTCGGTTTCCTGCCCCATAACTTCAACCCGGCGAAAATATTTATGGGAGACGCAGGGGCGATGTTCCTTGGACTCCTTATGGCGGTTTCGACCATGGTGGTTGGGGGGCGGACTACAGACGTGCCCGGTGCGACCTATTTCTTCTTCGCACCGTTGTTCATTCCTTTCCTCATTTTGGGCGTACCGATGTTCGACATGGTTTTTGCCATCGTCAGGCGAACTGCCAGCCGGTCCAGGATTTCGGGCGCCGACAAGAACCATCTTCACCATCGCCTGTTGCGCTTGGGCCATGGACCAAGACGGTCGGTCGTCATACTTTGGACGTGGACGGCACTTTTGTCGGCCTTCGTATTGGTGCCCCTCTACGCAAAGGCGTTCAACCCGTTCATTCCATTCGGCGCAGCAGTCCTGGGAATACTCCTGTACACCCTGTTGCACCCGGACATAAAGAGCGGGGCAGTCGACGAAGAGGACGAAGAATTGCCTGCGGCGATCGAAGTGCCGATTATCGAGGATCGTTTTGTGCAAGTCGCCGGCAGCGACCTGGGAGTACAGGCCAGTGGCGTTTCCGATGGCGAAGGCGGATTGATCGTATCGGGAGCTGCCGATCTTCCGGACCCGTTGCTCGTGATGGTGGATACGGGCAGTGTGGTAATCCGGCCGTCGTCTCGGATGCACAGCAAGGAGAGATAACCGCGGCCAATGTTTCGGGAGTATTTCCCGTCCTTGCTCTCGTTTTGCCCGCTGCCACGTGAAAGTGCGAAAATTGGCGGTGTCCAAGGAAGCGCCGGATCTAGGGACCTTCGTCGTCTTGGGCACCACGACAGCAGTATTGATCGCACTGGGTCTTGGGATTGGGTACTTAGCTGATCGCTCTTTGAACACCTTGCCCCTTTTCATGTTGATTGGGTTGGGGCTTGGCGTGGCAGGTTCGATTGCCACGGTAGTTAATGAGCTGAAGAAGTACTTTTAGGTATTTTTTGAAGGTTTAAGGAATCAAGTGGGCAGAACTTCGATGACTGTGACAGCCGCGGAGGTTGTCGGGATTAGGCGCGTTGCGTTCTTGGTCTCATCTGTCCTTTGTGTCGTGGCCGCAGGCGCGACTCTCTACCTCGGCTACTCGATGGCTGCCGTGGGCGAAGTCGTTGGAGTCTGCTACGGAATGTGGATGTTTACGAGTTTGATTGCAACGGCGCTTGGGGCGACAGAGCTGGATCTTGGCACCAAGGCGATCAAGAAAAGGATCATGGGTTCTAGGGGGCTTAGGCTTTTCGCACTGACTGCGGGAGTCCTGGTGATGATGCTGGCAGTGCCGCAAATGGGCTTTGGAACCATCGGTGGGCTCGTGATTTTTCAAATTGTGATGCTTGGAACCGCTGCTCGCACGGTCAGTGCATCGGCACACGCTGCAATGAACCCCTCAACCACGAATTCGATCGTCACCAAGAGTCACGAAAAGGGACTTTAACAAGTGTTTCAACTGTTGCCTCAACTGGCTACCGTAAACCTCAACATCGACGCTCACAAGAACGTCCACATACCTGTTCTGGGCACAATCAGCCTGGATATCGTGTGGTCAACGGCTCTTGCCGGCCTGATCGTAATCGTTATGGGGCTGGCTGTGAGCCGAAAGGCCACCAGCGGGGTGCCGAGCAAGCTTCAGGTGGCATACGAAGCCATCATCGAGGCCGTAAGTAACCAGGTTTCGTCAACCATTGGCGAGAGGGGTGCATGGATTGTGCCCTTGGCTGTCGCCCTGTTCTTTTTCATTTTGATATCGAATTGGGTCGATCTCCTGGCTTTTTCCAACGGTTCCGACATTGGCCAACTCGCTGCCCCCAGCGCGAGCGTGAACTTCACGTTTGCCCTGGCATTTTTCGTAATCATCCTGGTGCACATCTCTTCGATTAGATCAAGAGGCCTCAAAGGCTACATAAGGCACTACTTCCAGCCTTACAAGATCATGTTCCCTCTCAACTTCATCGAGGAGCTTGTAAAGCCCTTGACGCTCGCATTACGACTCTTCGGCAACATGTTTGCCGGTGCGATGATCCTCATCATGATCGGAGCGCTGATCCTTCATAACGACCATACATCGGTCACGTCCTTCTGGGTGCCGATCGGTCTTGTGTTTGAGGTCGGCTGGAAGCTCTTCGACATGGCTGTTGGCGTCATCCAAGCATTCATCTTCTCGCTGCTGACGATCATCTACTTCGAGTTCGGAATGGCACAGCACGAGGAGGCTCACTAAGGAGAGTTTCCTAAAGAACCTGAACGTTGCCGCCCGACGGGCAAGCGGCAACTTGGGCTCGCAGGTAACAAGGGTCCTGAAGAAACACCATGACGGGAAATTGACCGTTAGGAATTGCCAAGCAAAAAGCCCGGCAAGAAAACTTTCAATAAGTTCAACATTTCCAAAAAAACCAACGGGCCATTACTGGCCATCAAAAGGAGAAAGAAAACAACAATGGCATTGGACGCAGCGCAAGCGACTAAGACTGCTGGAGCATTCATCGGCGCCGGTCTAGCCCTTGGTGGTGGTGCCGCAGGTGCGGCCATCGGTGACGGCCTTGCCGGTAGCTCGACAATCTCCGGAGTTGCCCGCCAGCCGGAGCTGCAGGGAAAGTTGATGCCGATCATGTTCCTCACCATCGGCTTTGCTGAGGCCATGTACATCATCAACCTGGCCTTCGCAGTACTCCTCATGTTCGTACTGGGCAAGTAACAAACCATGCTCGTCGCTTCCAGCAACATATTGATACCGGACGGCACGCTCGTCGTAGAGCTTGTCGCGTTCCTTATCGTCTTCTACATAATTGGAAAGTGGATACTTCCTCCACTCAACAAGGTGATAACTGAGCGCCAGGCTCACATTGCTGAGTCGCTCAAGGTCATCGACGAGGCCAAGGTCGAGATGGAAAAGGCCAAGGCGAGCTACGAGGAGTCGGTTACAAAAGGTCGCGATGACGCTCGCTCGATTCTGGAGCAAGCCAATCGAATGGCAGAAGAGATCAGGGCTGAGTCCAGGGTGAAAGCCGAGACGGAATACCAGCGTCTCGTGTCACAAGCGGAGGCGGATATCGAGACGGCCAGGCAGGTTGCTCAGCAGGAGCTCCAGGTACAGGCAGCCGAGCTTGCATTGCAGCTCGCCGGCAAGGTTATTGAAGCAGAGATCGACCCGTCGAAGCACCGGGACCTTATCAACAGGTCCATCGCGGCCGCCGAGGCAAAGGCCTAGGGGGAAAGTTGCGCGAGTCCATCAAAGGGTATGTCCAGGCGGTCGCCGAGCAGTCGGCGGCCACCGGCTCTTTGAGCTCTCTGGCTGCTGAGCTCGATGCGCTGGTCGACACCCTCAGCGATGCCGAAGAGCTCAAGTGGGCATTGGAAGACCCGGCTATTCCAGGTCCCTCCAGGCGAGCGATCATAGAGGAGTTGTTGACCGGCAAGCTGGAAAGCGGCTCAGTCATGCTCGTCTCCTATGTGGTTGGTGAAGACCGCGCTTCTGAGGCAATGGCCAATCTCTCCTGGGTATCCGAGGAGTTGGCGTCTGAGGCCGCCAACGCCGCGGGCCAAGTTTTACAGGATGCAATGTCCGATGAACAGGACATGGCTCTCGGTCGCAGTGCCTCTCGCCAGCGGATGAACGGGTACGCAAGCGCCCTTTTCGCCCAAATAAGCGAGAATGGCCGCCTTGGAGAGGTCGAGGACGAGCTTTTCAGGTTTGCTCGTTTGGTGGAATCCTCCGGTCCCCTTCGGTCAACGTTGGTCGACTGGCAGGTGCCGGTGGCTATCAGGACCCGAATCGTCTCCGACCTCCTTGCCCCCAAGGCTGATCCGGTGACGGTGAGGCTTGCTCAGTACACGTTGAGAGTCGGCCGCACCAGAGACTTGGTTGGAACCCTCGACTGGCTGGTTGAGCTGGCCGCATTTGAGAGAAACCGGAGAGTGGGAGAGGTCAGGGTCGCCATCGACCTGAACGAAGACGAGACTCTCAGGCTCGGGAAAGTCCTGAAACGCGTTACGGGCCACGAGGTGGAGCTGCGCACCATCCTCGATCCGGAAGTTATAGGAGGCATGTCGGTAAGGGTCGGTGACCTTGTAATAGACGGAACCCTTCGCCGTCGCCTTGAGATGGCGAGACGGTCAATGTTGCCCGGCTCGAAGAGGAGCATTTAGGCCGCCCACCGAGGATTTGAGAAAAGTGTGCCGGGCCGAATCCGAGCACCGCAGCAAAGTTTCAGGCGATTCGGGCGTCGCTGATCGGAAATTCAAGCCGATGGCAGCCCAAGTCAGCCGGATGGTTCAACAGCGAGAAATAGGAAAGTAAGCGAGAGGCAGATGGCAGAGCTCACAATCAGCGCTCAAGAGATAACCGATGTGCTCAAGAAGCACATGGATGACTTCACGCCCGGAATCACGGTCGAGCAGGTCGGAAGGATCGTGGAGGTCGGCGACGGCATTGCCCGGATCTCCGGTCTACCTACTGTCGGCGTGAACGAGATCCTCGAGTTCGAGGGCGGAGAGACCGGCCTCGCCTTGAACTTGGAGGAAGACCATATCGGGGCCGTTATCCTCGGCGAGGCCGAAAGCCTGGAAGAAGGACAGATCGTCCGTGCGACCGGGCAGATCCTCTCTGTGCCGGTCGGCAACGGGATGTTGGGCCGCGTCGTGAACGCACTGGGTCAGCCGCTTGACGGGCGAGGCCCGATATCTGACGTTGTGGAGCGCCGCCTGGAGATTCAGGCTCCCGGTATCGTCTCCCGCAAGCCGGTGTCCGAGCCGCTGCAGACCGGTATCAAGGCTATCGACACGATGGTTCCAATCGGCCGCGGACAGCGAGAGCTGATCATTGGTGACCGCAAGACCGGAAAGACCACGGTCGCAATCGACACCATCATCAACCAGCGTGGCAAGGGTGTGAAGTGCATCTACGTCGCCATCGGCCAGAAGGGCTCGACCGTTGCCAACACCGTGGCGACCCTCGCGGACCATGGGGCCCTTGAGTACACGGTTGTCGTTCTTGCTTCGGCCTCAGAGCCCGCACCTCTCAAGTACCTGGCTCCATACGCTGGATGCGCCATGGGCCAGCACTGGATGGAGAACGGTGAGCATGCCCTCATTGTCTACGATGACCTATCCAAGCAGGCCGAGGCTTACCGTCAGCTCTCCCTTCTCTTGCGTCGCCCACCAGGTCGCGAGGCTTATCCCGGTGACGTCTTCTATCTCCACGGCCGCTTGTTGGAACGTGCGGCAAAGCTTTCGGACAAGCTCGGTGGAGGCTCGTTGACTGCACTTCCGATCATCGAGACCAAGGCAGGCGACGTTTCCGCCTATATTCCGACAAACGTGATCTCGATCACAGACGGCCAGATATATCTGGACAGCGACCTGTTCAACTCCGGCGTTAGGCCCGCAATCAACGTGGGTATCTCGGTTTCCCGAGTTGGTGGAGCCGCCCAGGTCAAGGCTATGCGCTCGGTCTCGGGGACCCTGAAGCTGGACCTCGCCCAGTTCCGTGAGCTTGAAGCATTCGCAACCTTCGGTTCCGAGCTCGACAAGGTATCGCAGTCCCAGCTCGATCGTGGTTATCGATTGACTGAAATTCTCAAGCAGTCCCTCAACTCCCCGCTACCGGTCGAAGATCAGGTGATCAGCGTCTATGCAGGTTCCAAGGGCTACGTAGACAATGTCGACGTTTCGCATGTAAAGGCGTTTGTCTCGGAGCTGTTGACCTACATGCACTCAGAGCACGCCAGCCTGATGGACAAGCTGGGGGAGACCGGGCAGTTGCCGGACGCCAACGAATTGGACAAGGCGATTTCCACCTTCGTTGATCGCTTTAGTGCGATCGAAGGAACGGGGAAGTAGGTACCTAGGTGGCAGCCGCCCAGGAAAGGGTTCTCCGTCAAAGAATCCGATCCATTCAATCAACCAAGAAGATCACAAGGGCAATGGAGCTGATTGCCGCCTCCCGCATTTCCAAGGCACAGGCAGCGATCTTGGCCGCCAGGCCTTATGTGGAAGCGATGGCCTCTCTCCTGC
>DAIDIS010000044.1 GCA_027451785.1 Acidimicrobiales bacterium | reverse complement strand
AGCCGCAGTCACCGTCGTAGACAAGCAAGGCGCCTGCGTGCGAAGCGACCTCCCGCTGGACTCCATTTGGTAGGCCTGAACCTGAAATGCTCACGCCTACATCTTCTCACCAGGGAGCATTATTGACAGTCGGACCATCTTGGTACGGGAGTATTTGCAGATCCTGTTACTGCGCAGCCCCCTAAATGGAGGCTGCGCAGCTAAACGGTGTGTGCCGATCGGAATCTGGAAAGTGAACCCTAGTTTCCGGAGCTGCCTATGTAGCCGGGCGTTGACGGCAGGAAACCGGAGAAGTCAATACCTGCCGGTGGAGTACCTGCTGGGAGGCTGAAAGCGTAGAGCTTGTTGTTGCCGGTACCGATCCCGGTTAAGTGGGTATAGCCGGAGCCCCAATAGACGACGCCATCAACAACTGCAGCGCCTGCGTTCACCGAACCCCCCGACGCGAAGCTCCATAGGATATGGCCGTTCGAAGCATTCATAGCGTACATGTGACCAGCCGGGTCCAGTGAACCCGCGTAGACCACACCGTTGGCGACGGTTACTGCTCCCTGATCGCTGGCACCCAAGGGGTCGGCCGTCTGCCAAAGTATCTTACCGGTCTCGGGGTCGAGAGCTGCCCATGAGCCGCCACTGGTTGTCTGGCTGGACAGGTTACCGTTTTCAGTCAGGTTGTATGTCTGCCTGCCGAAGTTCGACTCGGCAACATAGATGCGCTGTCCATCGAAGGCGCTTCCCCACATCATCCCGCCTAAAGCTGATCCCGGGCCAACCTGGGTATGCCAAATCAGAGCGCCTGTAGCGGCATTGAACAGCCAATACTGGCCGCTCTTCTGGCCGATTCCGACGACTTGGGTCCACTGGCCATTTATACGCTCGGAAAAGACGTTTGGGTTGGAGCCGAAATCGTAGTCCGGTCCCTCCGGTGATGGGCACCAGGTGACACCAGCGGGAAGGAATGTGCAAGCAACAGTGAACGCGTCGTAGGCAATGGACTTCGATGACCAGGAAATCGCCCCGGTATTCATGTTGAGGGCAAGAACCGAATCGAAAAAGTCGCTTGGGTCGGTGCAATGACCGGAGCCCGGCGGATTTGCTGCTTGCTCGCAGGCCGTGACCGATGCCGGAGTGGTGTAGTTGTTACCGGTACCGACTATCACCAATCCGTCGACCGGGTCGATAGACGGGCTTCCCCAAACGGCGCCTCCAGAGTAACCACCGGGGACACCTTGATTATCTGGAACTGTGTAGGTCTTCCATTCGATTGAGCCGCTGGAGGGATTCAACGCCACTACCGAACCACGGAAGGTGCAGCACGGGTAGTTGGGGATCTCGGCTGCCAGGGACTCTTCAATCGAAGAGACCCCAACATAGATCGTCCCATTGAAGAAAGTGGGGCTGGACGTTACGACTGCGGCCGGATTGGATTCCACCTGGGTTGCCCAGTCGAGTTTTCCGGTGAATCTATTGACGGCAAAGACGTGCGCGCCGCCGAGCTGCGTTGCCCCGTTCTGGTCACCCATAACGAGGTCGTTACCAACTACGACAGGACTTGTCCGGGCTGCCGACTGGGGTACGCCGTTATACCCGGAGATCGGGAAGGACCATATTGTCTGTCCGGTTTGGATGTTGACGGCATTGAGGTACCCTCCCCAGTCGGGAAAATAGGCGACACCGTTGTAGATCGTCGGAGTTGCTGAGACGTCTCCGTGGGTTGTGTATGCCCATTTCGTGGTCAGCAGCGAGGCGTTGGAGGTGCCGATATGAAACTCGAATGGCTGGCTCCTGTCGCCTTCTGGATTCTGGTTGGCCATTGGCCATTGGGTCGATAGAGGAAAATCAGTTCCCCCATTCCCGGGAAAGGATCCGTCTCCAAATGAGCTTTGCGACGGCAGGTTGGTAGACGCTTGGGCTGACGGAATCCCTGCGAAAGCGATGCTCGATGCGAGGGCCACAGAAGCCAGGGCAGTCGAGCGGAGAACGCGTAACGCGTTCCAACTCCGTTTTTCCTTCATTTGTTCCTCCATTTCTCTGGCGCGGGGCGCGATCGGAAATTGCTGTGCGGGCTTGGGCTTGCTGACAGGGTCGCCGTTGACGGATTTGCGTAAAGAAATAAGACCGCCGGGCTGCCGGCTCCCTGACCTGTTAGAGCCTCGCCTCGCGGTAATTTTCTACCAGTTGTCCCATAGGATTACAAGTGCGTAATTCGCGTTAGCGTACGCCGTTTCCTGCGGACGCGTTTGGGTGCGTCACTAACTGCGGAATTCGTCTTGTCGCCGACCTACGCTTGAGGCGCAAACCTGGACACTTCTTTCCATGTCCTGGTGGCGTCAACGGTTGAGATCAGGACCTTCGAGTCCTGAGTCGTCGCTCCGATCGGTGACCCCAATATCCAGCCAGCGGACTGAGATATGAACGAAGCACTGATGGGAAATACTCCGCCCCCTGTTTGAATCCCTCCGACCTGGTTTCCTAGGTTCGGGGAGTACCCGGTGTTTGGGAACCAGGATGTTCCAGCGTCAGACGTGTAGGCCACATAGACGGACCCGTTATCGGTGGCGTTCCTATCAGCGATCATGATCGCCGATTGTCCTCCAGTATCCACGAGCTGAATTGGTGACGAACCCGGCCCATTGTGGGAACCCTCGGCAGGAATATTTGAGTCGGGAGA
Organism: Acidimicrobiales bacterium; assembly: GCA_027451785.1. Classification (GTDB taxonomy): domain Bacteria; phylum Actinomycetota; class Acidimicrobiia; order Acidimicrobiales; family JAKAVM01; genus DAIDIS01. Next base: position 860 of record DAIDIS010000044.1, on the reverse strand, counting down.
GGAAGCGGGATGCGGCGGGTACCCAGCACCTGCCGCATAAGTTTCAAGCGAAGGCTTCCAGTTGGCTCCGGCGTCGGTGGTGACGAATGCAGAGTAGCTCTCCTGAGACATTCCAGCATTCCCGATTGCGAGGACCCAGGCTACCGAAGGATCCGAAGTGGAACAGACGGGTTCGGCCAGTCGCGTCTGCTTCAGGGCAAGTTGTCCGAACCATGACTTTCCTCCATTCGCCGTCCCGTAGATTTCCAGGCCACCGGCAGCAACCGTTCCATTTCCTCCGGCAATCCATCCAATGGTTGGAGAGGCGAAACAGAACATGGAGATATCGGGCATCGCAGAGATTCCGCCGGTCTCCGTAACTAAGCGAGCGGAGATGGGAAGGGCTTCGAGTGCCCAGGATTTTCCCGCATCTGAAGTTGCATAAAGCTGCCCATTTGTAGCGCAGGGGCCACCGGCACAAAGGATGAATCCGGAAGTTGGGTTCACCAAATCAGCGTCAATCATTGAAGGAGTGCCGCCGGAGGCAAGAGCAGGCGGAGCAATCTGATTCCAGTTATCGCCTCCGTTGGAGGTTGCAAGGATAAGCCCAGGCTTCTCGACCGCCCAACCGCTCAAGGAATCCACGAACTGAAGCTGTGTAAATCCAAGCCCTTGTGATTCTTGAATTTGAGTCCCCGACATCTGGAATTGGTTTGTCCAAGTGGCTCCACCGTCTGTTGTGTGGATGATTCCATTTGCTCCCGCAATCCAACCCGATTTGGAAGAGACAAAATCGACGATCGGATTCGGTCCGAGGGATTCGGTTGATACCACTGGGCTTCCAAGCGAAATAGCCGAAGGATTCGTTGTGGTCGTTGCGT
>DAIDIS010000043.1 GCA_027451785.1 Acidimicrobiales bacterium | reverse complement strand
ATCGGCACATTTGTCGGAAAAATAAAGCAAAAAGGCTCACAGACCCATCTCGCTAAACGCTCTCCTATGGGCAACGCCAAGACCCTTCGCCTCCGAAGTCAGCGAATAGACGAACGCGAGGAGTCGAGCTACCGCAACGTAGAGCTCCTTGGGGATGGCGTCTCCGAGCTCGCACGCCGCGTGGACTGCACGGGCCAGCGGTGGATCCTCGATTACGGCAATCCCGTGCAGGAATGCCTCCTCTTTGATCCTCATGGCAACCTCGTCTGCCCCTTTTGCGACGACTACAGGGGCTTTGAACTTGTCCTTTTCGTACTTCAAGGCGACGGCCACGTGAGTAGGGTTGGTTATGACTACATCCGCCTGGGCAACTGCGGCAAGCATCCTCAGTCGGGAAAGCCGATAAGCCTCCCTGCGGATTCTTCCCTTGATGATCGGGTCTCCTTCGGATTGTCTCGCCTCGTCCTTGGCTTCTTGACGAGTCATTTTCAGTGACGTGTTTATCGAGTGACGTTGGTAGATGTAGTCGGCACCGGCGATGACCAATCCCGCAAGAGCGACAGATCTCGCCATCGATACGAGCTTGGACCCCGTGAATGCCAGTAGTGGCTCCAAATTGACCGGCCGCGCGCCTATCACGGTATGAATCACGCTGTTCATCGTGAAGTAGCAGACGATGGCAACCACAAAGATCTTTGAAAACGACTTTCCGCCCTCCCAGACGCCCTTAATCGAAAAGAGCCTTTTGAGGCCGTTCTTCGGGTTGATCTTCGACCACTTCGGGGCCGCAGCCTTGGGAGAGAATACAAAGCCGACTTGGGCAATGTTCACCAGGATTCCCAATACGAGCATCCCAACCGCCAGCGGAGCGATGACCGCCAAGAAGGTCCCGAGCCCATATTCAAAAACCTTGATTGCATCCCCTTGATCAGGATGGCTCATTACTCGATGGACCATCCCCATCAAGCCCATTACCCTGCGTTCCGCGTACCCGAAATACGGCCCGATGATGACTGTCGCAAAGAACAGCGAAATCCATCCCGACAAGTCTGGCGAGCGTGGGATCTTTCCGGACTCTCTCGCCTCCTTCTTCCGCTTCGCTGAAGGAGGTAAGACCTTCTGGTCTTTGTCACCGAATGCCATCAGGCTCTACCAGCCCGCATTAAGGTAAGCGCAAAGTGTTCCGGGTAAGCATCTCCCAACGAGCCTTCGAGGCTCCGGTTGTCCAGTGCGCCTATCACTGCAGCCCCATGAATTTCACGCCATCGGAAATGGTGTTCCCAACGATGTTGAATACGTATGGGGGGAGTACCCGGAGCCCTAGGGCAACCGAGATGAGGGCCAGCGCAATCTGGAAGGGGAAACCCAATAGAAAGACGTTCGACTGTGGCGCTGCCTTGGCGACCAGACCCAAGATCACCTGGGCACAGATGAGGACTACGAGAATTGGCGCTGCTATCTCAAGAGTGGCCACCAAGAAGCGCTCGATGTCTTGCGAGAAGATGAGAGCGATGTCCTGGAAAGACGTCATCTTCATTCCCAGGGCACCAAAAGAGCTCACGAAGCCCTTGACCAGTACCAGATAGAGCCCCGACGCGAAAAGCAATGCAGTAGCGACCAAGTTGAAAAACGAGCCGATCAAGGGAACCTGATTTTCCGACAGCGGGTCCAGGGCAGGAGGGAGGTTGATACCCGCGAACAAGTCGGTCACCGCACCCGCAGCCTCGACTGCTGAGAAGAAAAGCTTGGTTGCCATACCCAACGCGACACCCATGATGACCTGGATCAATATCGCCCCGATGAACGTGGCCGTGTCCATGGGGACATGGCTAACCGGAACAGACGGGTATGCCAGAAGGGCAAGGCCGACCGCCAACGAAACTCTGATCATCGGCGAAGTCGTCAAGGAGGTGAATGGCGGCGCAGTTGCAACCCAAGCGACCGCCCTCGCCAACGCAAGAAAGAATGCGATAAGCGCAACCGGCGACGCAGTCAGAGCGAGGGTGTTGTTCATCTGCCGCGCATCACCGCTAACCGGCCGACAGGAGGTGTGGAAGCTGCTGGAACAGCGAGCTTGTGTAGCCGATGAATTGACCGATCATCCAGTGCCCGGCGACGACAACGACAACTGCTATCGCAAGCAGCTTTGGCACGAAGGTAAGCGTGAACTCCTGAATCTGTGTGATCGATTGAAAAATCGAGATGGTCAAACCCACCACAAGGGAGGCCGCAAGGATCGGTGCTGCAATTTTTGCGGTGACCACCATTGCTTGAGTGGCCATATGGATTGCGGTTGCCTCGTTCATTTGAAACTCGTCAGGAGTGAGTGGACAACCAGCGTCCAGCCGTCGACCATAACGAAAAGGAGAATCTTGAAGGGCAGCGAAACGAGGGTCGGGGGCAACATAACCACACCCATTGACATCAGCGTCGAACTGACCAGGAGATCGATTATCAGGAACGGAATGAAAATGACGAACCCGATTATGAACGCGCTCTTCAATTCCGAAAGCAAAAAGGCCGGGATCACCGTCGTGAGAGGCGCCTTGCTCGGGTCATTGAAGGACTGATGTGCCGCAGATTCAGCCATGGTGAGTTCGGGCTTACCTGTTTGCTTCAACAGCCAGGTCTTCAGCGGTACCTCGCCGGCGGTGAAGGCCTGTTGGGCGCTCAGCGTTCCATTCAGGTACGGCTGGACGGCAACCTTGTTGATCGTAGAGAGCGTGGGGGCCATAACAAACAAGGAAAAGAAGAGAGCCAATCCGGCCAGTACCTGGTTCGGCGGTGTCGTCTGCAATCCCATCGCCTGGCGGGTCAATCCCATGACGATGATCATCCGGGTGAAACCCGTCAGCATCACGAGCATGGACGGAGCAATCGACAGAATGGTCACCGCCAAGATGACGACGATGCTCTGGGAAGGCTTGTTGAGGCTGTTCCCTAAGTCGACAGTGACTGAAGGCGAAGCGGCAAGCAGGAAAGTACCCAACAGCTTGCGCCCCTAGCTAAAGATCTTCATGGATGTATCTCGCCTCCTAGGAGAGGAGGCGGGGCGCAATTTGCCTCGGAAACGTAGCCTGGCTTGGAGTTACCCCTTTCGGAGCTTTCTCTCGGCCCTAGGCAACGTCTAGGACTTGCGTACCGTCAACTCTCGGAGCTGATCTAACTTCGTCATCCATGCATTGAACGGGTTGGTACCCCTACTTTGGTCAGCCATCCATTGGCTTCCCAAGCTGCCGTCCGAATTGTCCAATTGAGACAAATCGAACTTCGTTCCCGACCGGAATATCGGCGTTCTGCCGTCATCACTTGAGCCGAAATTATTGTTTCCGATGCTAACCCCGGGACCATCGTAACTGGGTGATGCCGCCTCCCTTTGTCCTAAGTCAACTTCGGAGAGTAGTGATACCCCTTGGGGAGTTATCCCCACCAGGAAACTTTTCCCTGCGACGTCCACTACTGCTACGGATGCGCCTTTGGTCAGTTGCTGGCGGGAAATCACTTCGATCTGGCCGTTTCTGCGGGATTTCGAGGCAAAAGGCAAACGCCCTTTGCCGTATTTCGACAACAGTGCCAAAAGCCCAATTACCAGAGCCATCCCCAGAATGAACTTATAAATGAGGTCAGCAGACGAAGGAGTATGCGCCATCTATGCGCCACCACCTTCAGTGGCATCTATCACTTCGGTGATCCTGACTGCGAACTCGTCATCTACGACGACGACCTCTCCCTTGGCGATGAGGGCGCCGTTCACGAGTACATCGACGGGACTGCCGGCTGCCCTATCGAGCTCTACTATCGAGCCGATCTGGACTTCCAGAAGATCTCGCATTTTCATTTTTGTAGTGCCGAGCTGTACAGACACGTCCATCTCCACGCCGTGGAGGAACTCCAGAGGCCGGGCGTGTGCTTTGCCAAGTCCAGCCTGGCCGGCCGACGAGCCTGCGCTCGGCCCTACTTCGACTGCGTCTTCGAGGATCTCAGTTTCCATTTCGTTTTCTCCCATGTATTGAGCATAAGTCGCTTGTTACGAGTTGTTACGCCTTATTGTGATTGGTCTCGTTGCCGACGCTTCTCCGAGTCGACTATCAAGGCTGCCAGTCTCCTTCGAACCTTGGTCGGAATAACCGAGAAGCAACGTTCCCCGCCGACTGTCATCGTGAGTGGCCGGTCAGGCCTGTGTTTCAGGGGTATCACGTCGCCGGATGTCAACGACGCCACTTCCAATGGCGTCAGCTTCACTCCTTGAAATTGAATGGAGACCGGAAGAGCGACGCCTAGAAGCGATGGCAAAAGAGCCGAGTCCTTGTCATCTTCCGATCCTCGGGCCAGCACGTCCTTCCGCTCAATCGCTTCCACGATCGGCCTAACGAATTGATAGGGCGCACAAATCGCCGCCCGGAAGGGTTCGCCTTCTCCGATCCTCACCTCGAACTCGGCAACTGCACAGACTCCGGACGGTATCACTGCCTGCAATAGGTCAGTATCTGAAGCCTTCTGGCTTACTGAGGGACTCACCATAAGGTAAGGAGCCAGCGCGTTTACAAGCTCGCCGATCAAGTCATCCGTAACGGTCGAAACCAGTACGTCCTCAATCTCGGTGAGCGGACGGACGGGGAAGTCGCCGATTCCCGTCCCGGACAATCGCATATCCACCACCGCCATCGCCAGGGCCAGCGGAACGTAGAGGATTGCTTTACCCGGAAGTGGCGAGAGGTTGAACACCACCAGATGAGATGGGGACTCAGCGGCCTTGGCGAACTCCTCCCAGGTCGATTGCCGGATGTCGCGTACCCTGACATGAACCGGCGTCCTCAAAGCTCCGGTCAATGATCCACCGGCCAAGCGCACAAACACGTCGAAGGCGGAGTGCAGGGAGCGCAGGTGGGAGCGATCGAAGCCCTCGGGCTCCCTAAAATCGTATTTTCGTACTGCGTGCTTCTGGGAGCCCCCCCTGGACCCTGATCCCGCGAGCCCGGACGATAATTGATCCGAGATTATGGTTGACAAAATTCCTTACTTTTCGCTTCTTGGGCACCAACGAGGGCCGAGACCTGCAAGTTACCTGCCGGTCCGGCCCCCCTTCGCACCAACTGCTAAATCCCTGCTACTGCATTACAAAGTCAGTGAAATAGATTCCCATAATTTGAGGAAATCCCTGACTTTTCCCGACGATATTCTCGAACGCTGTTATCAATTGTTGCTTGGCTTGCTCTTTGCCTTGCTCGGTCTCCAGTTGGGTCGAGGTCATCGACCCGAACACTGCGATCATCGCGTCCATGATCTGTGGGTTGTGGGAGTTAATGCTTGCGGTGTCCGCAGTCTTTGAGAGCTGTAGAACCAGCTGCACCTGCAAAAGATGATTATCCGACAGGTTTAAGGTCGTTTGCGAGAGGGTCAGCGTACCCCCGGCTGCATACACCGGCTTAGGCGTCTTCTGGGTGAGAGTGGTGTAGGCGAGGAACCCAATTGCAAGTACGGCAAGCATGGCAATGGCGGTGACAATCACTGCCTTCTTGCTTGACCCGCTCTGGGTCTCAGTTCCGAAATCAATGTCCGGTAGGTACTGCTCACCTAATGCTGCGGCCATTTCCTCCCCTTTCCTAGCCAGCGCTTCCGCTGGAAGATCCGTTGCTTGTGTTGGAATTTCCCCCCTGGGATCCTCCACTGGTAACCGGCGAGCCCGGACCTGCCGCAGCCTCTGCAGCAGGAGTGAGCACGACTATGTCTATTCGGCGATTCTGCGCCTGATTTTGAGGAGAAGTATTCGGAACGGCCGGCCGAGTCTCTCCGTAGCCGATTGCAGACAGCCTGTTTTCGTCGATCCCATCGGAGATCAACCTACGAACCACCTCAACAGCACGAGCGGCCGAGAGCGCCCAGTTGTCTGCGTATGGGCCTCCGTATATCGGCTGATTGTCCGTATAGCCTTCGACCTGCACATCGTTGGTGAGCGGGGCGAGAATCGACTCGACGGTATCGATGATCGGCGTACCCTGTGGACCGAGTTGAGCGCTGTCCACATTGAAATACACGTTGTCCGCCAAGATTTGTACAACAATGCCCCTCCTCTCAACGGTCACACTTGTCGTCTGAGCCAGCCCTTTGGCCGCAAGCGCCGCTGTCAGAGCGCTCTGAAGCTGCTGGCTCTGAGCCTGGCCTTGAACGGTCCCCGTAATTTGCGAAGTGGGATTGCCCGCATTGGCAACCGCGTTCAAGGCAGCGGTAAAGGTCCCGGGGTGGGAAAGGAGATTATTGTTTTTCAACAGGCCCGTCTCACCCGGCGAGATCGGGTTGATGCCGGCCAATGCCGAATCTCGTAAACCCTCCTTGAATGCCGTGAACTTCTTGGGCGAAATAGTGGATAGAGCGAAGAGAATGACAAAAAGGATCAACAAGAGAGTGATCATGTCGGAGTAGGTGAGCAGCCAGCGGCCAGCACTGGTGGTACCGATGTCGCCGGCGTCTTCCTCTCGCTCCTGCATGAACTTCGCCATGCGAATTCCCTACTCTCCGTAAGCCCTGTTATGCCGCTCGGGTGCCGCAATCGCCTTGTGATCCGCGAACGGACCTAGGCTGCCTTTCCAACCCGGGCTACACCGTCACGCTCCGCAGGGGCGATATAGGTGAGGAGCTTTTGCTCGATCCTTCTCGGGCTGGAGCCCGATTGGATTGCCAGGATGCCGTCCATGATGAGCCGCTTCGTCGTAACTTCGACCTCGCTTACCCTCTTCAGCTTGTTGGCAATCGGGATCCACGCCAAGTTTGCAAGAGACACGCCCCATAGTGTTGCAACGAAAGCACCTGCAACCGCCGGGCCCAAAGTTTTGGGGTCGCTCAAGGAAGAGAGGACCTTTATCAGGCCGATAACGGTTCCGAGAATACCCAAGGTTGGTGAGAAACCACCCATGTCCATGAAGAACCTTGATGCCTTCGAGTGCCTGTTTCGCAGTGACTCGATCTCGGAGTACAAGACGGACTCGATCTCAACCGGGTCGATTCCGTCCACAGTGAGCTCTATTCCTTGCCGGAAGAATGGGTCTTCGATATCGCCCGACTCACGATCCAAGGCAAGAAGGCCCTCGCGGCGGGCAACCTCAGCCAACCGAACCATCTGAACAATTGTATCGTCGTACGAGTCATTGGGGCTGGTCATCGCGTACTTCATTACCTTCCGAAGGTTCAGAAAGTCCTTACCGAACCCTCCCGCCATTGCAGCCCCCGCAGAGCCGCCGAGTACAAGGATCAGTGGCCCTGGGGGCATGAAGAGGACCAGCGGGTTGATGCCCAAGGTCACCATGATGACCCCTACGCACAAGAGCGATAGCCCGATCCCTATCGGTGTTGCGAGATCCGTGCCTTTTTTCTTGGGGTTCATAACCTACTCCGGTGCTCCTGGTCGGTTGTCGTTGTTGTCATGACCATCGCCATCTGTACGGCCGCTTGGTCCGGAGACTTCGTCGTCTCTTACGAGCCTCAGGTGATCGGGATGAGTGGGATCGGCCTCAGGCGGCGCCACAATGGGCTGTCTAGTCATGCTTGCCACCATCGCCCTGAACTCAGCCACTCTCTTGATCACCTCTTCAACGGGTTCGGCAACTACGTATTTGGTCCCATCCACCATCGTCAGAACTGTGTCCGGCGTCGGCTCGGCCCTCTCTATGAGGTCAGGGTTCAAAGCGAACTTCTCTCCATTGATCCTGGTCAGGAGAATCACAGAAGCAACTCCTTCATACGTGATCCCCCCGGGCCGGATGGAAACCTTTTCCTCGAAAAATCAGACTCTGTATCAATCGACACGAATCGCTGATTAGTTGAGCCGATTGTGAGCACCCAGAGTGACATCTCAGATTGCCTTTACGAACCCCATTACGCCATATTCACCAATGCGTTCAGCACCGTGTCAGACGTAGTGACGACCTTGGTATTCGCCTGGTACGAGGTCTGAGCAATAACAAGGTTGGTGAGCTGCTTGCCCATGTCAACGTTCGAGCCTTCCAAGGCACCGCCGACTAATGACCCCGTTGAGTTCGCACCAACCGGGCCAACCAACACGTTCCCCGAGTTGGCAGTCGCCTGATAATAGTTACTGCCGACCTTGGCCATTCCTGTCGGGTTTGCCACGTTGGCAAGTGCTACTTGGCCGAGATTGAGAGCCTCACCATTCGTGAAGCTTCCAGTGATGATCCCGTCCTGTCCGAAGGAGATCCCGGCCAACGTCCCCGACGCATAACCATCCTGAGATGTGGCCGCCGCGGTGGTAGCGGCATTGAACTGGGTTAGAGAGTCGTTCTGTTGCGTGGCGGGAACTGAAAGATTAAACGAAGGCAGGTTTGCTCCGTTCGGAGTGTCGGGGTTTTCCGCAACAGTGGCAACCGTAAATGCTGCCGGCGGCGCGCCCGTGAGTACACCTGTCGTTGCAGTGGCGGCGCTCAGCTGCCCGTTGACATTAAAGGTGAGCTGCCCTGCAGCAATTGTGTTGGGGGCACCCGCGCCGACGTCAACCGTTGCGGCATACGACCAGGTGTTGGCGGCTGTGTTGGTGAAGGTCAGCGTCATCGGCACCGCGTTTCCTTGAGTGTCGTAGACATTGATGGTGGTGACCTGCTTCGTGCCTACCGTCGCATTCGACGGCAGGTTACCGCCGATGTTCACCGTTGTAGTCGCCTTAGGGGGGATGGCCGTTCCAACCGGGATGTTGATGCTCGTAGTTGGCGCGGCCGTATTTATAGCGCCACCGATTGTTGTCGGCATCCATCCCTGCACCAAACCGCCGGTGTCGGTAACAAGGTCGCCGTTCGCGTCGAAAAGGAAATGGCCGTCACGGGTGTAAAGGGTCTGGCCCCCCGAGTTCACCTGGAAGAAGCCTGAGCCCTGAATCGCAACATCGGTTGGGTTGTTGGTTGTAAGTAACGTTCCTTCGGCAAAGTTGTCCGTAACGGCAGCTACCCTGACTCCGGAACCAACGGCAACACCGTTGACGCCGCCGAGTCCCAGCGCCGCGTTGGGCGTTCCCGCTCCTTCGATCTGCTGGGCCAAGAGGTCGTCGAACTGAGCAGTGTCCTCTTTGAACCCGGTCGTGTTTGTGTTCGCCACGTTGTTTGCGATTACGTCCAAAAATGTCTGGTTTGCATCGATCCCTGATACTGCTGCGAGCAATGAGCGCTCCATGGCACTGCCTCCTTGTGGGTATTTGTTGGGGTTGTTGCGTGGTTGTGGTTTATTTTTGGAATTGATTGCCGGGAATGCCCGACTCTCGGTTATCTATTGAGCGGTCTAGGTCTCGATCCTCAACTCACCTCCGTCACCGCGCTTAGCGGTACGTAGGTGCCGTTCACGTCCAAGGACGGACCACTTGTTGCGTCTACTTTCACGTTCGATACAGTGCCGCTTATGGGCGAGCCGCTTGCGTCGGTTGCCGTAACCGTCTTACCGATGAGACTGGAGGCGGTCGACGTGTTGATCGCGTTCATCATCTGCGACTGGTTCTGCACCATGTTCTGAACCATCGCCGTCTCCGACATCTGAGCAGTCTGGGAAAGGAACTGGGTTCCCGAAACCGGGTTCAGAGGATTCTGGTACTTGAGCTGGGCGACAAGGAGCTGGAGAAACTCGTTGGAGTTGGTCAAGCTGGCGAACGGGTTATTCTGATTGACGGCTGCGGAATTGCTGCTCGCACCCGAGGCCCCCCCGGCTCCTGCCGCTCCGGTCGAAGATCCGGTACCCCCGATTCCAGTGCTGCCGGTGGATGAGTTCGCAGGTGAGTTCTGGACACCCGGTGTACCCACGCTGGCGGCATAGGCGCTGAATGGGTCCTGGGTCTGGCCCATCGCATAAGGGTTGACTGCGGACATTCCTAGATCACTCATTTTGCTCATTACCTCCTACAGGTTGACGTCCAGGAGCCGGTCGGCATGGACCTTTACTTGGATTGGATTAGACGAAGGAGTGACCGCATTGCGGCCTTCTCCATCGGGCACGCCGGACTGCCCTCCGCCTCCCGCTTGATCCCGAGAAAAACCGGCCGAACCATTACCGGTCGTACCATCAGGGTTGAGTCCCGCTTGGCCACTGAAACCCTGGCTGCTGCCGCCATGACCACGTCCATCGGCGGAGCTGCCTTGAGTTGAGCCATCGTGCAGGAAGATCGTCGCATTCCCTCCGGTCTCTGCGGTGAGTAGCGACTTGAGCTGAGGCAACGCTGCTCCAAGCACTTCGTGAGCGGCATCAGAGTGCACCCAGACATTCATGATCAGATCTCCGCCCTTAGCCGAGATCTCAACCCTCATTGCGCCAAGGGACTCAGGCTGAAGTTGCAAAGTCAACGATCGAGAGCCATCGGAGGCGGATTGGAGAGGCTGGAGGATGGTCACCAGCTGTGTTGCAACGTACCCAGCAGCGTGGATTGTGCCACCGAACAATCCCGCACCGAAGCCTGCGCCGAAGCTGGACGCGCCGTCTACAAGACCGGCCAATGAGCTTCCGAACGATCCCTGGAGACTCCCGGTATTTGCTGTCTGAGCGGCGCTAGTTGCGCTGGCAGCTCCAGCCTGAACATTCGAACCGGCTTCAGAATTGGCGAATATCTGAGAAAACGACGATCCGGTCTGTGCGCCGAGCGAAGAGGGCGACCCTCCTGTTCCGCTTTGAGAAGGTGCTCCTCCTTCGGATAGCGGTCCGCCGGATAGCGCCTTCGAGTCCAGCAAGACTTGGGAGGCTCCTTGTCTGGAGGATCCTCCGGATTGAGAGGAATTCCCTGGTTGCCCACTTTGGCCGCCAGTTGCCGCAGAACCGGCGACTTCAGCAGTTCCTCCCGCCGAGCCGCCAAGGCCGTTAGTCAAGCATTGGCTATTTGCTGACCGGCCACTACTCGCTCCTTGTGAGCCGGCCGGATCATTCGCTCCCGGCCGTCCTGCGACACCGGAAGGCCAGCCGGAACCGATTTCGCCGACGCCTCCTACCGGACCAGCGCCGCTATTGCTGCCCTGATTGGTTCCTTGGCCGCCAGCGCCGAGCGAGGCGGAGGCCGATTCAATTCCCTGACCAGTACCAGATGATCCCTTCGCTCCTGATTGTGCAGCACCGCCATCAACGACTGAACCCGTAGAGCCGGAGCCACCTTGCGCATGTCCGCCGCCATGTTGCGCTACAGCTTGGCCTTGAGCGCTCGCCTGGCTACCCGATCCCGATGAACCTTGAGCTCCCGAACCAACTTGAGAATGTCCTACTTGCCCGCCAGCACCTGAATTTTGGCCGGATTCTTTGGCTCCGCCGTCAACAGCGTGAGCGGAATGCGACGAGTTGGATGTGCCTGAGTCGTAATTGCCTTGTCCCGGGTTGCCACCGCTGCCCGATTGGCCTTGGCTTTGATTATCGGGAGCCGAGTGCGAGCCCTGCCCCAAGTTAGCCGCATCCTGCCCTGGACTACCGCCCAAGTTGCCATTACCTTGTTGGCCTGCCTGACCGGCAGATCCCTGGCCATCTTGAGCTTGCCCAGCCTGTTGAGTTTGAGTCTGGCCGGGATTTTGCACCTGGCTCGGTGGCTGACTCCCGCTTGAGACCTTGGGCGCCTCGAAATTCGGCGAGCCCATGCCGTTATTAGGGCCATTGGGACTTCCAAGAGGATTGTCGATTGCGCTACCCGCTCCTCCATTGGGATTTCCCATCGGGTTGTCGATGCCGACGCCCCCTCCTCCATCCGGCGAGCCCATGGGGTTGTTGACTTGAGAGTTAGGTTGGGAAAATTCGGCCGTGAAGCCTTCAGGGCTGCCCATAAGGTTCCCGGCTCCCCCGAAGTTGGGCGATCCCATCGGGTCTTGAACGCTTTGCATCCCGCTTGGATACGAGAGCGAGCTATCCAGAATCGACTGGAACTCTCCGGTCGCTCCGGATCCGGTCGCTCCCGAGCCGGCTGATGCCTGGGACTCGGTGCCTTGGGAAGTGGCCGCCTGGATCTGGGCCAAAAGCGCCGACTGCAATGGATCTACGGCTGTATCTGAGGTCATCACTGACCACTCCCTAGAGTTGACATGATCTCGTTTACATAAGACTGCGTTTCGGGATAAGGCGGTATGCCTCCGTACTGCTGCACAGCACCGGGCCCGGCGTTATAGGCTGCGAGGGCGAGCGGGACCGACCCGAATTGCTGTAGGTCGGAAGAGAGGATTTGTGCCGCAGCGTCGACGGATTGGGTCGGGTCAAATGGGTTTACCCCGTATCCGGCCGCTGTCTGGGGCATCAGCTGCATCATTCCTTCGGCACCGGCAGGTGAAACGGCGTTGGGGTCGAATCCCGACTCCGCCTTTGCCACAGCAGCAAGCAAAGAGGGCGAGACACCGTATTGCGCGCCGGCGTTCTCAAAAATCGCCGCCATTGATTTCGGCACATAACTCGGTACTGAGTTGTCCGGAACCACCCTCCTGATTTGCGTCAACGAGCCCCAAACCGGCTCGACCCTAACGTTGGTGCCGGTGTGGGCAGCATCGATCATCTGGCCGTTACCCATGTATATTCCAACGTGCCCAGTCTGGGAACCGTCGGAGTTAAAGAAGAGCAGGTCGCCCGGCTGCGCATCCGAAAGGTTTGCGACTGGGGTACCGACCTGAGCTTGCTCGGTCGAGGTTCGCGGAACCGATATTCCCAGATCCGAAAACACCTTCTGGACCAAGCCCGAGCAGTCGAAACCGGATGTCGACTCCCCGCCGTAGACGTAGGGTACGCCAAGGTACTTTTTGGCGTCGGCGACGATCTGGTCGCCGGTTACCTGGCCACCCGAAAGTCCTGCTCCCGAAGCTGAATTGCCGCCGTTCGCTCCTCCGGAAGAGGCGGAAACGATGTTCGACCCGATCAAAGAGCCGCCGGAAGCGGAACCGGAGCTCGACCCCGAGGTTCCCGAGCTTGGAGATGAGCCGGCACTTTGGGACTCGGAATTCATGAGGGCTTGAATGAATGCGTTTGGATCTTCCGAGCCGATTTCTCCCATGGAGTTGCTCAACCCCGAAATGGCAGAGGTGATCGAGGAGATCTGCCCTTGCACCGCAGAGACGGGATCGCTCATGCGCTCTTCTCCTCTAAGTTCCTGCGGACCCAGCGTGATGCGCTTATGTCGTCGATGACCGCACCAAGTTGCCTTTCGTATGCGGCCTCGTACTCGGCGGACTGGCGCGTCTCAAGCTTCTCCAGCGAAGACGTCCTTTGCTTGGCAAGAAGGTAGGCGCCTCTCGCCTCCTCGACTATCGCCGCGTTGGCGGTAACTTCCTCCTTTGCAAAGGATACGGCTTGAACTGCACGGTTAACTTCATCGCCCTCGTACTGGAAGGCGCTATAGGCCCTAATCCCGAAACCGAGACTTAAGGATTCGAGATGCCTCCGGCGTGCATCCATCACCGCCTCGGCTCTCTTCAGCCCGGCAATTGCCTCCATCAGCGCGTTCTTGGCCAGGTCCTCTTCGATGCGACGGACCCGAAGCACGGTTGCAAGGCGGAACTTAAACGGCATAGCCCGCTCCTGCCATGACACTTACACCCTCTTGGGCCGCTCCTTGAGCTGACCCTTGCGCCGTCCCCTGCCCTAAGCCGGAAGCGCCGATCCCGGAGGATGCATATCCGGACTCGCCGCCAAACCCTCCCGTATTTCCTAGTCCCGATGGACTCCCGCCCCCGTTTGCCAATCCAAGTCCGAACGACCCGTTACCATTCGCTGCACCGGGGAGTTGAGCCTGCGGTGTTCCATAAGGGGAGTTGACCAGGGCCGCCAGTTGTCCCCAGGACTCCTCTATCCGGCAGCCTTCATGAATGTCCTGCTTCAAGAACGCCTCGATGAATTCCCTGAGTGCAACTGCCCGGTCAACCAAGGGGTTGGTGCCCGAAACGTAGGCACCGATCTCGATCAAGTCCTTAGCGTCGCGATACGCCGCCATGAGTTTTCTCAGCTCCATTGCCAGGCGCCTGTTATCTGCGGAAACGATCGCCGGCTCAAGTCTGGAGATCGACTCCAACACGTCGATAGATGGGAAGTGGCCCGAAGTTGCAAGCGCTCTGGACAAAACGATGTGCCCGTCCAAAAGCGACCTGGCAGCGTCTGCAATCGGCTCATTCATGTCATCACCTTCGACAAGGACGGTGTAGAGACCGGTGATAGAGCCGCGCTCTGCGGACCCTGCTTTCTCCAACAGCCGTGGCAGAAGCGAAAACACCGAAGGCGGGTAGCCCTTGGTCGCGGGGGGTTCACCTGCAGATAGCCCCACTTCGCGTTGAGCCATCGCGAATCGAGTGAGGCTGTCCATCATCAAAACGACGTCCTTGCCTTGATCCCTGAAGTACTCGGCAATCCGAGTCGCTGTGAATGCGGCACGGATCCTAAGCAATGCCGGCTCGTCCGAAGTAGCGACTACCACTACAGAACGAGCTAGGCCCTCCTCTCCCAGGTCCCTATGGACGAATTCGCTTACTTCTCTGCCTCGTTCGCCCACAAGGGCCAAAACCGAAACGTCCGCTGCGGTCGCCCGGGCAATCATCGATAGAAGCGACGACTTGCCTACGCCTGACCCAGCAAAAATCCCCAATCGCTGCCCCCTCCCGCACGGAATCAGCGTATCGAGAGCTCTCACTCCCAAAGGCAGGTGCTGTTCGATCAGCTCACGGTTCAAGGGATGAGGTGAGCTGGTGTCCAACCCGAGATCATGACCGTCTGCGATGGGGCCCTTACCGTCTATCGGGCGGCCCAGGCCATCCAGAACCCTGCCGACAATGGAGTTTCCGATCTTTACCGAAGTGGACCGGCCGACCGCCTCGACCCGTGAGCCGTACTTGACGCCCCTGGTATCTCCGTAGGCCATACACGAGACCTTCGTGCCTGAGACGGACACAACTTCTGCATCAATGGGGTCCATCCCGTCGGGGATGATCTTCACTGCGTCTCCGACCGCAGCATGAATGCCGTCGACCTCGATGGTCAGCCCGACCATCTTGGAGACCTTCCCTGTAAGGCGAGGTTTAGCAGCAGCCATTGCAATTTCTTCAATCCCATAGAAGGTCAATCAACTACCTCGATCTCTTCCATGTCACTGGAGTGCAGCTTCAGGTCTATGGCCTCGGAGCCATCCATTCCCTGCAATACTTTCCGAACTCGCGCCAAGGCCTGGCCGATCTGAGCATCGATCCTTGTGGGTCCGACTTCGACGATCGCACCTCCCGACTCGACACCCTCATCCGGCTCAAGCACGAAGCGATCGCCTAGGTCGCTTAGGTCATAGGCCGAAAGGACCTCAAAGTCCTGCGGGTTCAGCTTTACCAGCCCTTGCTCGCCGCCGGGAACGAGTGACAGGGCACGATGGATGGCCTCAATCGTCGGGTTCTCCGAGAGTCTTAGCTCCCTTCCGACGATGACCTGAGTCAGCTTGTACGCAAGTGCGGCAGAGTCTTTCTGGGCGACAGCCACCGCGTCAGTCCGAACCTCGTCAAGACGGTCTACAGCCTCCCTAAGGGCCTTCATGGCTCCTTCGAACCTCGCCGCCCGATTCGCTTCCCTGGCTTCGATCTCCTCGCCAACTCGGGCACGCGTATCGGCGGCGCCGGCCTTAAAACCTTCCTGCCTGGCCTCCTCCAGTGCCTGAGCCAACCGCTCCAGGTTCTCCACTTCCCTCTCGGCGTCCATAGGGGCATTTGCCGAGAGATTGTCCATGAGACGCGCCGCGTCTATCAGCAACGGAGCCGGGCGTACTCCTGCGGTGCTTTGCCCTCTCAAGATCCGTTCTCCCTTTGGAGTGGAGGACTCACTCCACCAACTCATCAGTTTCCCTGCCAATCGTGATCTCGCCCGCCGATTCGAGGTCTCTTACAACCCTCACGATCTCGGCCTGGGCGCCTTCAACGATCGACATCCTTGTGGGCCCGAGCACCTCGATCTCCTCTTCGAGATCGGCGACCGCACGGGCGGACATGTTCTTCAAGAACTTCGACTTCACCGGCTCGGGCACGCCCTTCAACGCCACGGCAAGATCCTTGGCGGCTACATTGCGCAGGACCAGCTGAAGCGCCTTGTCATCGAGGCTTACGATGTCCTCGAAGGTGAAGAGCTTTGACCGGACCTCTTCGGCAAGCTCGGGGTCGAGCTCGTCCAGACCGGTCAGGATCTGCTTTTCAACCTGGCGGTCGGAGTGATTGAGGACATTGACCAACGACTGGACGCCACCGGTCTGAGTGGACGTTCCACCTTCCAGGTAGGACGACAACTTCCTCTCCAGCACTGCGCCGGTCTGGCGCACGACCTCTGGAGACACTCTTGAAAGGCGACCCATTCGCGAAGCCACCTCCGCCCTCAGCTTCTCGTCAAGGCTCGACAACACTTGGGCGGCGTTGTCTGAAGTCAGGTGGGCAACGACTATGGCTATTGTCTGCGGGTGCTCGGTCGCTAGGAAGTTTGCGGCCTGTGGCGGCGAAATGGAGTTCAAGAATGCGAGCGGGCCATTTCCGGACGGCCCCAAAAAGCGAGAAAGAAGTTCCTCTGCCCTAGCCGACCCGAGGCGTTCACGAAGCACCTTGCGGGCGGCGTCGATGCCACCTTGACCGACTGCACGCAGTGCCTGGATGGAATGAACGAACTCCTCCACCACTTCCCGAACGGTATCGAAGTCGAGCGGCGGGAGCTGAGCGACTTCGCTCATCAGCTCGACCACCTCGACGTCGCTCATTTCCCTGAGGACCTTTGCCGCATGGTCGGTGCCGAACTGGGCGATCATGGTTGCCGCTTTTTGGCGGCCTGTCAACGACGCTGACGACATCTCTATACCTCGACCGGCTCAGCCGGCTTCTCGGGGGCGGGCATTGGGTTGGACACTTGAGGTCCGGGGCCGAAACGCTCTCTCCTGGTGTCGGCCGACCTTGCTTCTTGCATCCAAGAGCGAAGCAGGCGGGCCACCTCTTCAGGCTGCTGGTCGATGAACTCGCCAATGGACGAAGCCTCAAGCTCTTGAGGCAAGCCGTCTTCAAGGCGGAGAAGCTCGGGTGACAGCAGCGGCGAGTGCTCCTCGGTGAGCTCCTCGTAGCCCTCCAGATCCTCTTCCATTCCGTAGCCTGCCTCTTCGGGCAAGGCGGGGTAATCCATCGGAAGCAGCTCTTCCTTCGGCCTGGACGAGCGCCAGATCAAAAAGAGTATTACCAGGATCGCCAAGCCAAGTCCCACAGCCTTCAGCGTGTTGTAAAGCTCCTGCGAGCGCTTGGCTGCGGCGGCTGCGGCGGCTGCTTGCTTCTGTGCCGAATTGGCGGAAGTCGAGAACGGCAACGTGACAACATTGACCGTATCCCCTCTGGCCGGAACGATGTCGGCTGTCGTAGATACCAGTGTCTGGAGCGCTGCCTGCGACACGTTTGGTGGAAGCGTGTTGGTCAACACTGAAACCGACTGCTGGGTGATCTTGCCGGGCGCCTGCTGAACGGTTTGCGTAAAGTGACCGGTGTCGTAGTTGGTCTGGGTCTGGTTCTGGGTATAGGTGTTGACCTGGTTGCCGTTGCCGGTAATCGTGGTCGCACCCAGAACTCCGCCGGGAAGGGTTCCCGTCCCGTTGAAGTTGGTGCTCGTCTGGCTTGTCTGGCTGGGCGTGGTCACGATCCCGCCGGTTGCCGGGTTTGTCTGGATTCCTTGGGTGGTCGTTGATACTTTGTCGAAGTTCAACTGGGCATTGACTTGGACGGAGTCATTCCCAGGACCCAGCACCTTGTCGAGCTGCGACTGGATCTGCAATGCCACCAAGTTGTCATACTCGTTTTGCTGCGACAGGTTGGTCTGGGCAGTTTGGTCGACGCCAGGGCCGGCTAGAAGCTGCCCGGTGGAGTCGGCGACGGTAACGTTCGCTGAGTCGAGGCCCGGAATCGAGGATGCGACTAAGTGAACAATTGCCTGAACCTGGCCGCTCGTGAGCTGGGAGCCGCCGGACATTGTCACGAGCACCGATGCCGAAGGTTGTTGATTATTGGTTGATAAGGCGAACTGGCTCTGGTTCCCCATAACAATGTTGACCTGCGCGGATGAGACCCCGTTTATCGACTCGATTGTCTTTGCCAACTCACCCTGGAGGCCCTGTTGGTAGTCGATCTGTTGGGTGAAGTCGGAAGTGGTGATTCCCTCTTTGTCCACGATGGAAAGACCGACTGTGCCCGACTGCGGCAATCCTGCTTGCGCCATGGCTATCCTCTGCTGAAGGACGTCATTCTGGGGAACCATGACGGTTGTGCCGCTCGTATCCTGCTGAAGCTGATAGGGAATGTGCTCAGAGCTCAGCTTCGACGTGATCGATGCAGCGTCCGTACCCTGGAGGCCGGTGAACAAAGGAGCGTAGGTCGGTGCTGAAGATACCGACATGAATACGAACGCTCCGATTGCTAAGCCCAGTACGGCTATTGCGACCACGAACTTCTGGCCAATGGTGAACTCGTTCGCGAAGCGCTTGGCGCTCTCTCTCAGTCGTTCGAGTTCGTTCGGTATTGCAAGTGCCACTTAAGGAGACTCCGGAAGATCGGTTCTAAACAGACATGTTCATGATCATGTTGAATGACCCCGTCGCCTTGGAGACGATCGCGGTTGTCAACTGGGTGGCCAAGTTGGCCTGCTCGGCAGTGACCATGTAGTCGGCGATGTTTCCGGTGCCATTCGCCACCGACAACGCCTGAGTATCGGCGGCCGACTGAGTACCCTGCAGCGAGTCGATCGCGCTTCCGAGTTGGCTCACGAAATCGCCCCCGGAGGCAGATGCACTGCCCGCGGCAGAAGTGCCGGATCCTCCACCCAGGATCGAGCTGAGGTTGTTGGTCTGGGCAGTCCCTCCGCCGAGGGCATTGATACCGCTTGCCTGCTGGGTGTTCGGCAGGATCGAGGCAACGGGGTTCATTGGGATCATTGAGGTGATCGCCATCTATTAGCTCCTTTTTTGCGTTTCTAGTGGCCTATGGTCAAAGCCGACTGGTAGGCCGACTTTGCTCGATTGACGACGGCGACATCCGCTTGGTACCCCCGCTCGGCCATAACCGAGTCGACGAGTTGCTCGCCGGTATTTACATCCGGCCACTTGACGAGTCCTTGAGCGTTCGCCTGTGGATTCTGAGGGTCGTAGGCGATGATGCCTGCCGGGCTGCCATACTGCACGGTTTCCACCGTGACGCCCTGGCCCACAACCGAGTACGGATCCTGAGAAGTCGGATCGCCTTGAATTGGGGTGGCAACAATGAAACGTGACTCGTAGGCGTTCTGGTTTACCGACGTGACATCATTCTGGTTGGCTAGGTTGCCTGAAATGGCGTCCAACCATGTCTGCGACACATCCATTCCTGAACCCGCGATCGGGATAGCTCCAAAAAGTGACATGAGGTTTCTCCTATGCCTGAAGTGCGTTGGTGAGGAGCTGGAACTTGAAGTTCATAGCCTGAACCACCGCTTGGTACTGAAGAGTCGATTTCTCGGCGCCGACCATTTCTTGAGTCAGGTCGACATTATTTCCGTTGGTTCCCGGTTCGGCGGCCGAAAGATAGGTGGACACGCTTGCCGTCCCACCGTCAGGTGAGTTCATCGCATTCTGAAGGCTCGACTGGAAGTCAACCTCCTGTGCGGTATAGCCAGGGGTGTTGTCGTTCGAGATGTTGCTGGCAGTGGTGTTCTGCTGGAGCGACAAGCCGTCGATGGCGTAATGGAGTACCTGAACCGTAAGGTCATCGCCGAATGCTGGACCTGACATGGACTCTCCTCATCAAATTGGTGCTACCGCCAAGGACGAGATTCATCCTTGGTAGTTCCTTATTGCCCTCCTGGGCGCCTTTGATGAGCAATCCATGCTCAGGCTCCTACTTCGGCAACCGTAGCGCGCACCTTTAGAAAAAAGGTTGATGGACTCACAACCGCTCCCCGCTGTCAAATTCTCAGTGCGCGGTTGTATGGACACTCTAGGACGGTTTTTTGGCGGCGTCATCCCAGGTCAAGAGGCATTTGTGAATCAATGGAAGTGCCACTGCCCCGGGTCGGATGACTCCCAT
>DAIDIS010000042.1 GCA_027451785.1 Acidimicrobiales bacterium | reverse complement strand
AGGTCCTTGCCATCAATGTCGGGAAATGCGGACTTGAGGTCGGGGCGAGTCTCGCGAAATTGACTTAGGTAGCGACCCAGCCTTGCCGGTGTGCCGGGAATATCTGAAGGCGAGCGCAGCCATTGGATAAAAGCGTCGCGGCCGGAAGCAATAAAAGGGTTTGGCGGTTCACCCGTCTGGCCTCGTTCGTAAGCCAGAAGCTCCTTGCGGTATGCGCGTCTCGCAATCGTGTCGAGCTTGAAGTCCCCGCAACGGCTGTAAGCGTATTCGGGCGAAGCTTCCCCGAATCCATTTTCCATGAGCAGCTCGCCGTAGTTATCGCAGGCGAACGCCACGTCTTCACGTTCCGACAGGAGCACCCTTGGAAAGGCTCCTTGGTGTTTGGAAAGCAGGTAAGGCTTGTTCGGGTTGTAGCCGGAGAAATGAAAGAACCTGAGCGGGAACGATCCCTCACGCCCATCCTCTGTTACGGTTGCCGTTGCCGAGCTTGGCCCAACCGTGCCAGTAGTCTCGTTCCACGATATTCGCCTGGTTCCCAGGTTCCAGTAGGCGACGTTCCAGCCTGGATCTCGCAAAATGTAAGCCTCGTGAACGGAAGGCCCGAAGTCCATGATTCGCTGGTCGACGAAATTCATCCCTTCAAAGTCGACGATGCAGTCTCGCTTAAGGCGTGACTTCCACTCTCCAAGGAGCGCCGACTGATCGCCGGACAGGGCTATGAAACCCAAGTTGTAAACGCCTGACGCGAGGATTGTCAGCTCTTCGGGTAACTTGCCATCCTGAGGAATTCCCGCGGTCAAGTGCGGAGTCAAGACAATCCCGTGCTTGGCGGCGAGTTCGCCAACTGGGGTCATGTCGGAGAAGACCTGAATGTCGGGGTCGATGTACATGACGGTCGCGTCCGGCCCGCTCGCCCCAGCCGGAACTCTGGCTAGAAGCAGCTCCAGCAGCCAAGGCTTGACGGCGGTGGCAAGCTCCATCACGTCGTAGATTGCCGCCATGTTCATCGCTTCCAGCTCACCGCCAAGGCTTAGGTCGGAGAGCGTCAGCACCTCGAAAGGTTCATCTGACCAGTCGCTCCCCTGAGCGACCCGCTCGTCGTTCCCTTCGCCCGCTGGCTGGCTGCTCCCTTCGCCCGCTGGCTGGCTGTTCCCTTCGCCCGCTGGCTGGCTGACGGCAAGGGCTTGCGAAGATCCGCCCGCCCGGTTGCCGGGGCCGTTTGCCGGTTCATCCACCACGAGTACCGAGAACCTGGGCGAGCCAGGATGCATTGCAGAGTAAGACTTAGCCAGCACCCGGGCGAAGGGCAAATAGTTCTTGGCGACGATGGTGCAAGCAAGCATTTGCTTATAAAAGCTAGCCAGTGCGGGCGGTGACTGCACTTGCAGTGTTGCCGGCGCCTATTCCTCCGAGGCTCTCGGTAGCGCCCGCTCCCAACCTCCAGAGGCTGACTCCGCCGGAATTATCCGGACGGCTTCCAGCTACTTTGCTCAAGAAGCGGGAGGCACCGATCGGGTCGGCGCCCTTTGGGACAAGCACAACGTCCTTTACGCCCCACTTTGAAAGCTCTTGCCTTGCGCCTAGAACAATGGCGGATGAAGGAGGGGGTGGATGGGCCTCGGTAAAGAAGGTCCGCAGGGTCGTGCCGATTATCGACGGCGTCGGTGCGAAGTATCCATTGCCTTTTGTGTCCGGCACGATGACGTAACCCCCGGCCAGCTTGAAACGGAAATCTGAAGCGGCCTGGTAGATCATGGCGAAATTCTCGGGATAGTAAGGGTACGGATAGGCGACTACCGGCGAGCCTGTCGGAATCCGGGCAACCAGGCTCGAGGTGAAGAAACGCGGAATGTCTACTTGCCGGAGTCGCAATGGCCACGCGGGTACGGCAGGGATCAGTGCTACGAGGCAGATGATTGCGGCAGCGGCGCCTGCCTTTCGAGGGCCAATCGATATCGCAAAGTCAGAACGAAGCATCTCCAGCCCAATCGCCAGGATGATGGCAACGAAAAAGTCCATATAAAGCGAGAACCGGGCAGATATGAGGCTGTTGAGGAGGGGGACGTGGTAGACGACTGAAAAAGGTAGCGGGATTGAGGGATGAACTTTCCCGTCCACCATGAGCCGATTGCCGAGGCCTAGTACCAATGCGATGAGCGACATAACGCCACCGAGAGCTACCAGTAGCTCGTGTCTGTAGCGCACGACTAGGAAAATGCAAAAGGCCGCCAATAAAATGCCGATGTAGGCGCTGTTCTCTGATTCCGATCCTGGCAAGTAGGAAGTGCCAAGTGCCTTCCAGCCGGTGGGCCCGAGAAGTTGGTTTCTGGTGGGGACTACGGTGCTGAGCAAGTCTGATCTGTAGCTTGCTAGCGAAGTTACCTTTTGTGCGGGGCCTGAAATGGAACCGGGTCCTCTAAACAGCACGAAGATCGGATAGGCAAGCAGCGCCCCGGCAACCCCAATAGCGGTTCCGAGAGTTACTCCAAGCCCCCAGAGGCGCTTCTTGCTCAAGAGCTGGCGAGGGCGCAGGACAGCCAGGGCAGCGATGGTGATGGCGCCTACAAGTGCGCAGGATGCAACCACTTCGGAGGAGATGAAGAACTGGATGGAAAGTACCAACCCAAGCAAGGCACCAAGTCGCACCTGGTATCCCTTGAGGTGGTTGCGGTCGCCCGTATCTTCTTGTGAGTCGGGGTTGCCTTCCAGGGCTCGAATGAAAATCCAGAAGATGACCGGAACCAGCGGAACAAAAAGCAGCTGGAGGTGGCCCAGCGACTCCGCCGCCTGATAGCCGGTGAATCCGAAAACCAAGCCGCCGGCGAAACAGGCAGGTATCCAGTCGACCCAACGTCGCAGCACGAGGAACATCGAAGTGGCCGATAGGGCAATTCCGCAGACGAACACCACGTTCAGGCTGGTCACCGGGCCGAAAATCACTGTGACGGGTGCAAACACCACGCCCACCGCAAGCTCGGAAGTGTTTACGAGCATGTTGGAGCCGTAAGGGAAATTAATCCATTGACTGACGAACGGGTTGTGAAAATGAGTGACGCAAAAAGCGGCCCAACCGATCATCCACTGGTGCAGTGCGAGGTCACCCCCGAATACCTGAGACCTGGTGGAAGGCCCATGCACCCAAGCCTGGCCCATTGCTACGGCGGCCAACGCGAAATAAGCAATGATCGCCAGGAATGTAGGCCTCATGGCCTTCAGGTTGTTGCGGATAGTAACTCGTCGTCCCAGGGAAACTAACCTTGTCGTCGCATGATCATCTGTACGGCAACAGCCAGGAGCTGTCTAAGCCACGCTAGGGTGCTGGCAAGCAGCGTCGCCAGACATCACAAAGGGACGAGGCTACAAGTACTTGTCCTCGACGAGCCACAGCACGGACACGATTCGCTGGAGCCGGGACCTTCCCGATCCGGAGAGTTGTTTGACGTAATCCGGCCAATCGAGCTGGATATACCTGGCTTTAATTGGATGGCTGCTGCCTACAGGCCCCACGAGCTGATTGCGGCGGTAAAACCCTGGCTTATTTCGCACTTGGCGCAAACGAAGGAAGAGACCGTCATCTACTTGGGGGTCGATAGCCAGGTGTGGTCGCCACTCGACGAGATAGCGGAGCGAGCAGAATCCGGTGTTGTTTTGGTGCCGCACGTCTCCGAGCAGCTTCCGAGAGACGAATGCTGGCCGGACGAGCCCGCCGTAATGCAGGTTGGCGCATACGACTTGGGCATACTTGCGGTTAGTCCCACTCACTTGGAGGCAATGACCTTCCTTAAGGAAAGGACGGCGACCGGAGCCAAGGACATCCGGTCGAAGATGCTCTATCTGGATCAACGGTGGGCTGACTTGATTCCTGGGATTTTCCCCGTGGAGATAATGAGGGACCCTCACGTCTCGGTGTCTCCGTGGAATCTTCACGAAAAGGACCTGGAGTTCAGGAAACTGAAGACGAAATCGGTCGCCAAGGTGGGCGGCTCCGATCTCCTCGTATCCAGGTATTTCGGGTTTGATTCGGCGCACCCTCACCTTCCGGCTGCCTGGCGTGGGGCGGGTCCTCATGAGCTGCTTTCGTATGTTCTCGAACAGTGCCATGTGGGAAAGACCATTTCGGAACCACCTGAAACCCAGTTCAGAGTCAGTATTAATGATCCCGGACCTCTGCGGGCATTCCTCGGACAGTATGCACAAGAGCTGCTTGCGGCTGGACGCCTTTCGCTTCTGGGCAGGCCCTTCGGCGCTGTTGCGGGTGGTCCTGCCTACGGGCTCGCAGACACACCATCAGGTATTCGGGTGGATCATGCAATTCGTGAGCTTTACTGGCAAGCGCTTTACGAGGCTGAAATCGCGGAGTCAAAGGGCGAAGCGCCTCCCAAGCTTCCACCCGATCCATTTGACCCAGAGCAATCGTCGGCCCTGGTCGAGTGGCTCAACGAGCCGGCTCCAATTCCCTATGGGAGATCTTCGCTAAGCAGGTACCTGTCGTCGCTTCACGCCGTTACTCCTCTGCTGCACGCTCTGTTCCCGAGGCCATCACTGGAAGATCTTGGGCCATTCATATCTTGGTGTGAGTCGACGATTTCGAATGAGTCGGGCCCACGCCCTTCATCGGAGAGGTTGGTCAGCCCGGTGGCTATGCGATTGCGTAGGTCCGGGGCGATAGAACCCGCCGGCCAGGGTACCGGTGAATACGGGATAACTCCATTGCTTCAAAAAGACTCCCATTCGGTAGCCGCTTCGGTAGCCGCCAAGGATGGAATCGTCGATGGCGTAAACGTTATGGGCTATTTCACTTCGACTTCGGGAGTCGCTGAAAACGCGCGCTTGTTGACTCAAGTTCTCGCTCAAACTCGCCTCGGTTATCAGGTAATTGCCGCAAAGGCTTCGCAGGAGCCGTTCGTACTGCTAAGTCGCGAACCAGGACAAGATGCCGATGGGAGCGCGTTCGTATCGTTTGCAGCGGATGTCACCCCCAAGGCGATAGGAGTTGGCGCGGATGAAAAGGTTGGAAGGGTATCTGCGAGGAAACGGAGATATCTCGAGTTCACCAAGAAGCTGGAGATCGAACGGCAACTATCCGGCAGCGACCGACCGACCGGGCACCTGGCGAAGTATCCGGTCAGCATCGTCTGTATCAATGCGGATCAGTTTGGGCTCTTTTATATGGGGGCTAACCCCAAGAATTTCGCTGGACACTACAACATAGGCATTTGGGCCTGGGAACTGGAGGAGTTTCCGGCATCGATGCACGGTGCATTCGGGATAACCGACGAAGTCTGGGCGATCAGTGAATTTACATCTGCTTCAGTATCCAGACACTCGCCGGTTCCGGTACACACGTTCCCCCCGGTAATTGAAGTGCCACCCGTTGACATGTCATTGACTCGTGCTGACTTCGAGATTCCTGATGACGACTTCGTGTATCTATTTTGCTTCGACATGAACTCAGTCATGGAAAGGAAGAACCCAGTCGGGTTGATTGAAGCATTTACCAGGGCCACCAGGGACAACCAAGCTGGAGTGTCTCTCGTTATCAAGGTACTGAATGCCGACAAAAATCCGGTGGATGCCGAGAGGCTACGGAGACTGGTAAGGCAAACGCCCGGCGTAAAATTAATCGAGCGAGAGCTCAAGAAGTCCCAGACCGGAGCATTGATGAACATGGCGGACTGCTATGTATCGCTGCACAGAGCTGAAGGTTTCGGCCTCACGATGGCGGAGTCAATGGCTTTGGGAAAGCCCGTAATCGGTACTGCCTACTCCGGAAACATGGATTTCATGAATCCAGGGAATTCCCTGCTCGTCCCCTACAAGCCGGCGTCGGTACCGGACGGATGCCATCCGTACGAACCCGGGGCGATTTGGGCCGACCCCGACACCGATGAGGCAGCCAAGCTCATGGCGCAAGTGCGCAACGATCCTGAACTGCGCGAACGACTTGGACAGGCCGCAAAGAAATCGGTCTTGGATGCCGGGGCGATTAACGCCAGGGCAAAGTTCATCGAGGAGCGGATCGAATCGGTATCTCGCTCGATCAGTATGCAAGCCCCAAGCGAGCGCCTGAAGGCCATTCAGCAAAGAGCATTGGATCTTGGCGAAAGCTCTCCTTTGGCCCCTGCGGTCGTTCGAGCACGGAAAGCGATTAACAAGGCGATATGGCCGCAGCTAAACCGGCAGGCGGAGCTGAACGAAGCGATCGCGTCGGAGCTTGACTCCTTGAGAGTGGAGCTTGAAAGGATCGAGGCAAGGCTCAGCACACGGGAGACGCCACAAGGTTAGGGCCCTTTCGAATCGGGCATTACTCACATTGCGGAATCCGGGAAAGGAGGGAAATGCCGGTCGAGAGTCCCACTCGTCGACGCAATTCCGGTGAGCTCCGCGAACTGATGCAAGCAGGTTGAGGGCACAGCGGAACTGGCTCCGGGGAAACTGAGAAATCCCAGAAACCTAGTAAATAGGCCAAAAAAAGCTCAAAATTGCCTCAACTTCTCACTAGCCGTGGTCGAATGTGTGACATTGAGTAATTGCCCTGGGGGCTGCTTGACTTGCCAGTAGTTAGCGCCTAGGGTTTCCGAAGCCTAAGCGGGAATCCACGTGCTCGGCATCGAAACGGACTAAAGTTCACCAACCGTAGGTATGTCACAAGCAACGTGACACGTTTTAGGCAATAGCGAGACAGATGACGGCCATAGGAGGTCACGGTCAACGATGAACATGAGAAGCTCTACGAGAGCTGAGAGTATGAAGGCAGATTTGACGCCCATAGACGGAGGGCGTTCTTTGCGCGCGCGCGGAGGAATGCGCCTCGTCTCCGGCATCTTGTCCCTAGTGACCGTGGGAGGCACCGCACTTGCGGTAGCAACCCCGGCCGTCGCAAATGCGAGCTCGGTGAAGGCTCACATCTCGACGACCGCAGGTACTTATGTACCGCTGACCCCCTACAGGGTTGCCGATACCCGTACCGGAGCAACCAACCCGGCTACGTACGCAGGCAAGACGCTTGCCGCAGGCGCAACGCAGAATATCCAAGTCACCGGAACCGGAACCGGATCGGATGCCGTTCCTTCGACGAACGTCTCTGCGGTTGTCCTTAACGTGACGGCAATCAATAACCAAACGTCCGCAACAGCCGGCGGTGGGTACCTCACCGTGTTCCCGCAAGGTGACACCCAGCCCACTACCTCCAGTCTCAATATCCCGGTACTCCCGGCGGGTGGAGCTGTCGCCAACTTGGTGACCGTCCCAGTTGAGTCTGTCGGCGGTGTTTCGATCTACAACTTCAACGGCAACACCGACGTGGCAGTCGATGTCGAGGGGTACTACACAACGGCCTCGTCGACTTCCGGCTATTACAACGCAGTCGGCCCGACAAGGATTCTCGACACTCGTTCGACCTCCTCGACGATCAAGACCTTCACAGCGGCTCAGACTCAGAACGTCACGGTCGCCAATACTCTCAGCGATGGCGTTCCTTCGACCGCGTCTGCTGTCGTCTTGAACGTGACCGCCGTGAACAACGCAACGTCCGCATCCGCAGGGAATGACTATTTGTCAGTGTTCCCCACAGGTGCCACGATGCCGACCGTCTCCAACCTGAACTTCTCCAGCCTGCCGGCCGGTGGTGCAATCGCCAACCGCGTAACGGTACCTCTGGGAACGGGTGGGGCCGTCAGCATCTACAACGCTGTTGGCTCGATCGACGTCCTCGTTGACGTTGACGGTTACTACACCGGAACCAACAACACTTCCGGATCGACGTTCATCCCAGTGGCACCGATTCGCATGGTGGACACTCGCTCTAGCACCGGTGGTAGCGCCCTTGCAGCATCAGCCAATGCGGCCTTCAAGCTGACCAATTCGTCGACTCCGGCAAACGCCATCGACGCAGTTGCCAACGTGACCGCCATTGACAGCACCGGCATGACCAACGGCTACCTCAGCGTGTACCCAACCACCGCTACAGCCGCTCCGAGCACTTCGGATGTCAACTGGAACGCAACGACTCCTGCTTCGGCTCTAGTTGTGCCGAACATGGTGATTGCTCCTCTGAATTCATCGGGCCAGACTCAGATTGCCAACGGTCCCGGCGACACCGCCAACGTTCTCGTTGACGTAGTCGGCTTCTTCACTGGAGGCCCACAGGCTGCTTACACGATCACCTCAACCCCGTCGCCTGCCACGGCAGCGATTCCGTCTTCGGGAGCTGCTTACACCAACACCGCTACGAATGTCTCGTACTCGGTAGCCGGTGTACCGACGGGTACCACGGTGACAATTGCCCTCTTCCCATCGTCCGGAACCAGCGCTCCGGTTACCACCGCGGGCAGCACCACCTTCCTTGCCCCTGGTGCCCCAGCAGCGCCAACGGCCGGTACGGCACAAGGTGAGGGTACGACCAACCAGTCGGCCGCAAACAACGCAACCGCAGCCTCGATCACCTCGGTGAATGGTGCTCCGATCACCACGCCTAACCGGAACCAGGTGAGCGTGGGCTCCGTAAGCGGAACCGTTACCTTCACAGTGAACTCGGTGATTCCGGACGGGACGATCCCGGTCGTGTTCGCCGATACTTCTTCCAATGGGAACTTCTTGGCTGTAAACGCTTCCGGTCAGCCGACCGAGGCTTACGGCGTGGGTTCGACGGCCACTTGGACGCCACAGGGCGCGACCCTTGGTACCTTCAACCTGGCTGGCGTGACAGGAGTAAACACGGCGACCACAAGCTTTACCGCCGATCCAGCCGGTGGCGCAGCGACACTCGCCGGCAGCTTCACCTACTCATGGAAGGCATCCGATATCTTCCAGGTTGCAACTCCGGCACTTCCTGCCGCAGTTGACGGCACGACGATGGCAGCATTCATTGCAACCCCGACGAGCTGTGTCAACGTGACTGAATCCGCCTTCTTGGCTCAGCTCACGACGAACGACCAAGTTATCGGTTCGTACGCAGGAATCGGTTCCGGCGCAGGTTCATCCACCTTCTGCTTGAACCCAATTGCACCGGCTGCTCCCCAGGCTGTTGCTGTTGCTCAGGACGTCACCAATCCGACTTCGCAGTTGGACCTGACCATCACCAACCCGACGGGTACGCTTGCAGCGGCTGTCACTTCGTTCAACGTCTACAGGGCTACCGCCACGGGTTCAACCCCTGCCTGCCCGAGCGTGACCGCTGTAACTGGAGCACCTGCACATGGAACGGCTACTTCACCGATGACCGGACTTGGCTTCACCAAGATCGGCAGCGTGACAATGGCCTCTGGTGCTACGACGACGTACAACGACGGTAACCTGTCGGCAACAACCGACTACTGCTATGCGGTTACCAGCGTTGACAGCAATAGCGTTGAAAGTGCTTCGGGTACCACGAGGTACGACGGAACGACTGCAAACGGTGCAGCGATGACCGACTACTATGTCGCCACCGCTTCTGCCGCCGCTGCAACGACTCCGTTCTCGACGAATATCGCAGTCGCCGGGTGCTCAGCACTCTCTGGTTGCACCGTTCCGACGACCATCGCCGTAACGTTCAGCAGCGCAGTTACCGTCGCCAGCACATTCTCGCTGACTGTGACCGACGGAACCAATACCGCTGTTGTCAGCAACTCCAATGCCACCGCAACTGTGAGCGGTAATACTGTTACCTACAGCGTCACGGGAACGGTCACCAGCTCGCCTGGAGTCATCTCTGGAACGAGTGGTGAGGAGATTGTTTCTCAGACCGGAGTCAGCAACAGTGTCGGAGCGTGGAACGTAGCTGGTAGTGCCCTCGTCACCGCCGGTACCAACACTCTTGCAACTGGTACAACCACTACGACTCGTGAGATCAATGCCGTAAACTCAACCATTGTTGGTAAGACCGCAGCGGTTGACAACGGCGCTGGAACCGCAGTAGCCAGCGGGAACAACACAGTCACCATCACTGGTGGTTGTATCAATGGAGACAACATCAACGTCTACACGTCCAATGGCTTGCTGATTAGCCCAACCGGCTCCAGCCAGGTCGTCTGCGCAGCTACCAACGCGACAGTAACGACGACGACGACGTTCTCTCCTGGTCAGGCGTTGATCGTGACGCAACAGCCAACTGGTGGGTATGAGAGCGCAGGCCTGGTCGTTACGGCACCCGTAACGTTCTCGCCAAGCCCGATTGCCACCACTTCCAGCCTGGCTGCTGCCGGAACGATTACCGTGACAGCTCAGACTCAAGCTGGCGCAACTGCGAGCTTGAAGTTTGGCTCGACCTCCCTATCCAACCAGAGCGCAAAGGTAAACAACGCAACAGCACTTACTGGAGCGTTGGTTGGATTCAGCGCCAATGCAAGCGGCCAGATTTCGATCACGTACATGGCAGCTAGCCCGCTTGCGGGTGGCGGTACGGTCGATACGATCACTGCTTCAGCAACTGGTGCCGTGAACGGGGTTTCCTCGGTCGCAGCTACCAGCACTGATACCTACACCTACTAAGAGGTGAGCGTCTAGGCGCTCTAATCTGAACCAGTAAGGCCCCCGGGAAGTTTCCCGGGGGCCTTACGTTTAAGTGGTTTGATATGACGGTCGGGATAGTTGTCTACCCAATCCAATTGAGTTAGCGGAACCAAGGCGATTGCGACTAGCGTTTCCTCACCGAATAGTTATCGGGGCAGAGAGATGAAAGGACTTTGGGGAAAAACCCCTGGAGATCATTAACTGACTATGAAACTTTCAGTGATAAAGGAATCCGGTACCGGTGAGCACCGGGTTGCCATTGCACCTGACGGCGTCAAGAAGCTCCAAGGTATCGGTATCGACACCACAATCGAATCTGGTGCCGGGCTGGAGGCCAATTTTGGCGACGATGCCTATACGGAATCCGGCGCCAAGATAGATGGAGCAGCCTCAGCAGTAATCAGTGGTGCCAATGTGATCGCTAGAGTACTTCCGCCAAGTGGCGAGGAAGCGAAGCAGATTCCGGATGGGTCAATGGTTGTCAGCCTTGGTAACCCGTCGAATTATCTCGACGCCATCAAAGAGTTGAACGGTCGAAAGGTGAGTGTCTTTACACTCGACCTGTTACCCCGAATCTCAAGGGCACAATCCATGGATGCTCTTTCGTCACAGGCAGGAGTTGCGGGATATCGGGCGGTCCTTCTTGCAGCCAATGAGATGTCGAAGTTTTTTCCAATGCTGATGACGGCCGCAGGGACAATTCCGCCCGCCAAGGTATTGGTTATGGGTGCCGGTGTCGCTGGATTGCAGGCCATAGCTACGGCGAAACGGCTCGGTGCACAGGTGTTCGCCTATGACGTGCGTCCGGCCGTAAAGGAAGAGGTACAGAGCCTCGGAGCCAAGTTCGTAGAACTGAAGCTTGAGGCAGCCGAGGGTTCGGGGGGCTATGCGGGTGAGCAGAGCGATGAGTTCCAGCAAAAGCAGCGGGAGCTGATTTCCAATACTGTCGCTCAATCGGACGTCGTAATTACTACTGCTGCTATTCCCGGACGTAGGGCTCCGATCTTGGTGACCAAGGAGATGGTCGATCAGATGAAGCCGGGTTCCGTAATCATTGACATTGCGGCAGCCACTGGCGGTAATTGCGAGCTCACCAAAGATGGCGAGACTGTCGTGGAGAAGGGCATAAAGATCATCGGCGCATCTCAACTCCCATCGAGTATGGCAGCCCACGCTTCTCAGCTTTATTCACGTAACATCGTCGCGTTTTTGACGCCAATGATTGAAGAGGGAAAATTGAAGTTCGATTTCGATGACGAAGTGGTCGCCGGGACCTGCGTTTGCCACGAAGGTTCAATTCGCCATCAGCCCACAGCTGAAGCTATCAACTCCGGAGGTGCCAAGTGACGGGTGGAGTTCTCGGTCTTGTGACCGTTTTCGTGTTATCAGTGTTTGTCGGCTTCGAGGTTATCTCCAAGGTTCCGAGCATCCTTCATACGCCGCTGATGTCCGGAACGAATGCGGTTCACGGAATCATCCTTGTCGGCTCGATCATCATCTTGGCAGGTGCGACAACGACGACGCAGACGATCCTTGGATTCTTTGCTGTTGTCCTCGCTACGGTGAACGTGGTCGGTGGATTTGTTGTTACCGACAGAATGCTCGGAATGTTCAAGTCCGGGCCCAAGAAGGCTCCTAAGGCCGACCAGGGTGCGGGAGGCGGCGCCAAGTGAGCCTCGTTACCGGAGTAAATGTCGCCTATCTGGTCGCGTCTGTATTCTTCATTCTTGCCCTGAAGGGACTTACGTTTCCGAAGTTCGCAAGGAACGGCAACCTAATCGGGGCCTTCGGGATGCTTCTCGCCGTCATCATGACGTTCGTTTTGTTGCATTCCTCCATTCACAATGTCGGGTTGATCATCGCAGCTCTGGCAATCGGCATCATCTTGGGTTTCCCATCGGCTCGGATGGTGAAGATGACAGCCATGCCCCAGATGGTCGCCGCATTCAATGGCGTAGGTGGTGGGGCGGCCG
The DNA here is from genome assembly GCA_027451785.1 of Acidimicrobiales bacterium. Lineage (GTDB taxonomy): Bacteria > Actinomycetota > Acidimicrobiia > Acidimicrobiales > JAKAVM01 > DAIDIS01. The sequence goes on along the minus strand of DAIDIS010000042.1, from coordinate 4,342 downwards.
CGTTAGTGGATATCGCAGATTTCACCAACAAGGCTCACCATAATTCCGCCGAGTGGATTCACTTTGCCGTCGTCTTTGGCGTAATTGTTGGCTGCATCTCGTTCTCTGGATCGATCATTGCCTTCTTGAAGCTTCAGGAAGTGATGAAAGGTACGCCGATCACGTATAAGGGCCAGCAGCCTGTAAATGCGTTGATTGGACTTGGCATCCTTGGACTTGCCGCCACGGTACTCGCCACCACCTCGTCGCCGATTCTTGCAATTATGGCTCTGCTGGCATTGCTCTTCGGCGTAGCCTTCGTACTTCCGATCGGTGGCGCGGACATGCCGATCGTCATATCGCTGCTCAACTCGTTCACCGGTCTCGCAGTTGCCGCTTCAGGATTCGTGCTCTCCAACGTCTTGTTGATCGTGGCGGGTACGTTGGTCGGGGCCTCTGGTACGTTGCTGACCCGGATGATGAGCCAGGCAATGGGGCGTTCTTTGGCGGGAACGCTTTTCGGGGCTTTTGGCGCTGTTACCGAGTCCACAGCAGGTGCCGCTGGTGGGGAGCAGCGCCCCGTCCGCTCTGCCGGTCCGGAAGACATCGGAACATTGTTGGCCTATGCAAACAAGGTAGTTATTGTTCCCGGCTATGGCCTAGCAGTCGCCCAGGCACAGCACACCGTCAAAGAACTGGCAACTGTTCTGGAGGATCGGGGTGTCGAGGTTGTATATGCGATCCATCCGGTCGCCGGTCGTATGCCCGGACACATGAACGTTCTTTTGGCTGAAGCCGACGTACCGTACGAGCAGCTCAAGGAAATGGACGAGATCAACCCCGAGTTCCCCTCTACCGACGTCGCCCTTGTCGTAGGGGCTAACGACGTAGTGAACCCGGCGGCTCGCGACTCTCCCGGAAGCCCCATCTATGGGATGCCGATATTGGACGTTGATAAAGCCGTGAATGTGATCTTCATGAAGCGCTCAATGCGTCCTGGCTTTGCCGGTATCGACAACGAGCTTTTCTACGACCCCAAGACGACGTTGTTGTTTGGGGACGCCAAGGATTCCCTCGCAAAGTTGGTCAGCGCAGTTAAGTCCGCCTAGACCGCGAAGCTGAACGCTCCCGACTGAGGGCTCGGCCGGGCTTTGAGGGCGCCGGCAGTTGATTGAGATAGACATAGAGATTGGAAAGGGGCTCGGAAGATGCCACTCGCACCTGAAAAGCACGGATTGAAGTCCAAAGAGATCGTCCAGGCCATCGACCCTGACCGGGCCAAGGCCTATGCGGCAGCGACTAACGATGCAAACGAGGCTTACACCTCGGGCAAGTACGCTCCGCCGGTATTCGGCGTGGTTCCCGTCTGGGATGCCCTAGGAGAGGTGGTAGCTGAGGTCATCCCCGGTGACTTCCTCTTGATGGTTGTTCATGGAGAGCAGGATATGCACTTCCATAAGCCATTGGTTCCCGGCACGACCCTGAAGACGGTTGCTGATGCCTATAGCTCCCGTGTGGGTTCCTCGGGCACTCGTTTCACGACAAGGATTACAAGCGTTGATGCCTCGGACGGTGCGAAGGTTATGGAGCAGTACGCGACCATGTTCATCAGGTCGCTTTCCGACGGCGAAGACTGGGGCGAAGAGAAGCCCGACCACACCTTCCCTGAGGATTGCAGGTCCAACTCCGTGGGCGAGCTCTCTATCCATGTCGACGACGACCAGACTTACCGCTACGCCGAGGCCTCTGGCGACCATATGCCGATCCACCTCGACGAAACGACAGCCAAGGCTGTTGGTCTACCCGGCATCATTGCCCACGGCTTGTGCACGATGGCGATGACCTCCCAGGCAATCTTGTCGTTGACGGCTGGGGGAGATCCTGCAAAGCTGCGTCGCCTTGCGGTGCGGTTCTCGAAGAACGTCTTCCCCGGCAACGACGTGGTAACCCAGGTCTACTCTGCGGGTGAGCGCGATGGCCGCAAGTTATTTGCCTATGAGGCTGTTTCCAATGGTGACGTTGTCGTCAAGAACGGCTGGGCAGAAGTGGACGGCTAAAAGGCTTGAGGAGTTGGGCCTGGGTGTCCGCCCGTTGTTTGGGGACTCAGGCCCGGGCGCACTTTCTTAAGGACAGATCGAAGCGACCAGCGTCTTGAGCCGGTTGAGTTCTTCGCTCGTGGCTCCGGCAAGCTCTTCGACCCAACGTAGGGCCTCCTCAACGTCGACCGTTTGGGCGGTCAACATATTGCGGATGTCTGTCCAGTCTCTCTCCTTGCCCGAAAGATGGTCATCCCGGTCGAACGTGGCCTTGGGAATGCTCAGATCGGTGGCGCTCACCACAGGAATCTGGGAGGTTCCGAATGGGACAATCTGCGATCGAGAATGCAAAAGTGAATCGTATTCTCTAAGGCTGAAAATGAGGTCGACCGTGATTCCGCGAAGCCACTTCAGGCGGGCTTTCCCTTTGATTTCGGCCATTCGCAGGAGCTGCCCCGTCCATTTCACTCCAGGCGGCATCGACCGAAAAACGGATTCAGCATCACCACTACCGACCGAGATCGCTATATCGATGTCATCGGTGGCTCTGGGTTCGAGTGCGTGGCAGTTAAGGGCAATTGCGCCGCTAAACGAATGCGCTATCGAACTTGAGTCGAGAGCCTCATGAATCTCGATCACCAGTTCCGAAAAGGACTTATGGTATCCGGGCTTCAATTCCCCCGCCCGTAGCGAGAGTATCCGGGCTTCAATTCCCCCGCGCGTAGTTAGAGTATCCGGGCAAGGCATCCACCAAGTCGAGAACGTTCTCAAGATGGATGGCATTCACATACTTGTTCACGAAATCGGCGTCTGCAGAATCAATGAGCTTGATGGTGTGATCCGTCGCCGCTAGAAGCCTGAGAAGCATGTCAACTGAAGGATCCACCCTGCCATTCTCGAACTGGCTGATCCTCGATACTGCCACTCCGGATCTCTCGGAGACCTCCTGCTGAGACATGCTGGACGATCGGCGAGCCTGCCGCAGGAGATGACCGGCAGCGGTGTAGGTCCTCACTGGAAACGAATACACCCCATTTACATATATGTAAATGGGGTGTATTGATTACGGCTCTGAGGCCCGAAGCCCCAGAATCCTTACTTCTTGGTCTCCCAGAAGATCTTGTCGATCTCGTCAATTTGAGAAAGAAGGCCGTCCGCAACTGCTACGTCGTTCGTCTTCTTGGACTCGCCTGCTGCCTTGGTTGACTTCCAGAAAAGCTCGTGAAGCTGCGGGAACTTCTCAAGGTGCTCGGGCTTGAAGTAGTCGGTCCACAAAACCCAAAGGTGGTGCTTGACCAGGTCCGCTCTTTGTTCCTTGATCGCAACGGCACGTCCCTTGAAAACCTCGTCATCTGATGCATTGAACTTCTCCATGCAAGCCTTCACGGACTGCGCTTCGATCTTGGCTTGGGCCGGGTCATAAACTCCACAGGGAAGGTCACAGTGGGCGCTGACCGGCCTAGGATCCGACAGAGAGTCGGTTAGGCGAAGAAATGAAGAAAGAGCTTTCATCAATGTTTCCTTTCGAGAGATGAGAAGGACTTGTTGCTTTCGTCTAGAGCCTACCCGGAGAGTGCGGGAGGGCGCGACGGGGGCAGACTCGTGGGTGCAGCGCAGTTACATGGAACTTGCCGCCACGGCCACGATGGCGGGCATCACGGCTGTGGCACTGGGCATTCTGGGATTGTTTATTTTGAATCCCAGGAAGGTTGTGGTGGTGGGTGAGAGTATGGAGCCAACGTTGATGGCGGGGGATCGACTGTTGATAGTCAGGGCGCCCAGGATTCGGGCGGGCGATTTGGTGGTGCTTTGTGACCCTGAAGATGTGCAGCGGATCGTGATAAAGCGTTGCAGTGCAGTTGCGAAAGATGGCGTCCAAGTACTCGGTGACAATCCTGAGCGATCTACGGACAGCAGACATTGGGGGATGGTGCCGAAGCGGTTGATCGTGGGGAAAGCCGTCTATCGATATTCGCCTCAAGAGTCGGCTGGGAAGATCCGGTAATATCGCTTCCCCACGATACGCAAGGTTCCACTAGGCAAGTCGAAACTTGCGGAGAGTTGGACACGTGTCACGACCCAGAAGGAAGATCACAACCGAGTACAAGGTCGAGGCCTCCCATAGGGTGATCGCTTCTGCCTGGAAGGTAGCCGAGGTCTCTCAAGAGTTATTTCCGTCAGCTAGGTACCGCTCCGTGAGTCCCGTTGACCTTTCAGAGGGTCACGGCTTGGCTTATGGTGTTGGCGACGCCGTTTTTTCGATTGGGTGGGTTTGCAAAGATCGGAGGAGGAGTGGGAGAGGGCATTGGAGCCTTCCTCTGCGGAGA
>DAIDIS010000041.1 GCA_027451785.1 Acidimicrobiales bacterium | reverse complement strand
AGCGCTTGTGCTTGAACTTGCCTTCGCGGCGAAACAGGGTCTCGTCCAAGCCCATCGCAGTCGTCTCGACCAGGCGTTTGCGGTCAGCTTCCAAAAGGGCGGTGCCGTAGGTGAGGACCGCCTTGTTCACAACGCTCCAGTCGCAACGAAGTTCTTGAGCAACCTCGCTAACTGTCCTGCCATAACCAACCTGCCTGGTTGCCCACTTAGCAGCCCTCGTCGTCAAGAAGCAGTCCTTGGCCGCAATCCTGTGATCAGAGGATGTGAAGCTTTTCGTCTTGCACCCGCTGTTTGTACAGACCAACCTGTGCTTCTTCCATAAAAGCCTGGACGGCACTCCCCCGAAGGGAAGGTCGACATAGCCGACCCACGGCCTCTCCTTCACTTTCACCGGACCGCCACATGAAGGGCATCTCGGGTCGTCCAAGATCTGCTCGATTGCGATCTCGGCTACAGAGCTTGTTCTGGAATAGTGAAGAATCTTGACGTCTTTCAGGCCCACAAGCGCATGGCAGATGTCACTAGGATCGGTCAGGCACAGGAGTACTCTCGGTTTTTGTGATTTCACAACCTCAAGATTGAGGTGTTCCTGTGCCTTCAAGGTGGATGGCAATTTCAGGAATGAATATCAGACCCCGCAGAAACCGGAAGAACCGCAAGAATTGGCCAAGTGAGCACTACTAGAACCAGCGCCCCCGGCAGGACTCGAACCTGCGCACCCGGCTCCGGAGGCCGGTGCTCTATCCGCTGAGCTACGGGGGCAATGTACCGAGCCTACCTAAATTCGGGCTCCATGAACGATTGCGCACCGACGACGCCCGTCCTGCATTCGCCTTCGGCATTGCCGGTGTGGTCTGGGCTGGCTTAGTTGGAGTCGGCCCAGACCCACAGGTGCCGCCGCTCGATCATCCGCCTAGGAGAACTCCAAGCCATCGAACTTGCCGGAGTTGCGCCACTGGTCGATGAACTGGAAGAACGCCATCGGACCTTGAGGGTAACCGACGTAGAGCTTGCCTCGTATTCCGGGATCTTGACCCTCGAAGTTGTAGTAGCCGGGGGTGCAGTCAGGATTGAAGAGCGACATTGCTCCACCCTGAAGAATGATGTCGACCCACTTTTGCTCCGCTTCGGATGTTGCCTCGACTCGTTGGTACCCGTTGTCAAGAGCATGCTTTACGATCGAAACGATTGTTGCGGCACCCTCGATCAAGTTGTGTGGAATGTTCGAGATGAGGTTGCCGGCCTGGGTGGGCTGAACGATGAAGGCATTAGGAAAATCGTGAACGTGCATGCCGTGAAGCGTGCGCATCCCCTCAGCCCAACGCTCCGAGAGCTTCCGGCCTTCAACCCCGGTCAGGTCGAATCCGCACCTGTCGTGAAACTCGGTGCCGACTTCAAACCCAGACGCGTAGACGATGCAGTCGACCGGATACTCTTTGCCGGCCACGATCACTGAGGTCTCGGTTATGGCATCGACGCCCTTGCCATTCGTGTCCACCAGGTGAGTGTTCGGGTTGTTGAACGACTGAAGGTACTCGTCGTGGAAGCAGGGGCGCTTGCATAGCTGGCGGTACCAAGCCTTCAATCCCTGGGCCGTGCTGGTGTCTTCAACGATGGAGTCGATCCTTGCTCTGATTTCTTCCATCTTTTCGTAATCGCAGTCTTCCCAGACTTCCTGCACTCGCTCCAAGGTGAACTCACCGGGTGGGAGCGAAAGGACTCTGGAGCGAATACGGTTGGCCAAGTCGGTCCATCCGTCTTGAACCAGATCTTCGGTTACGAAGCCACCCGTCTGGTTGGCTGTGAAGTTTTCCAGCCAGCGCTTTTGCCACCCGGGAGTCGAGATTGACTTGAACCAATCTGGGTCTGTTGGGATGTTGTTTCGAACGTCGACCGATGACGGAGTCCGCTGGAAAACAAAAAGCTCCCCAGCGTCTCGCGACAAGTGCGGCACGCACTGAATGGCAGTGGCGCCGGTACCGATGATGGCAACCGACTTGTCTCGTAGCTTGTCCATCGGTGCGCCGTAGGGATCGCCGCCCGTATACGAATAGTCCCACCGGCTTGTGTGGAACGAGTGACCTTTGAAGTCTTTGATGCCGGGGATCCCCGGTAGCTTCGGCACGTGGAGGGGGCCGGTGCCGAGACCCAAGAACTGAGCAGTGAACCTATCCCCACGGTCCGTTGAGATGATCCATCGGTTGTTATCTTCATCCCAGACGAGGTCCTTGACCTCGGTGTGGAAAAGAGCATTGTCATAGAGACCGTATTGCTTGCCGATCCTCTGGCACTGTTCGAGGATCTCGGGAGCGTGGGCGTACTTCTCCGTCGGCATATGACCTGTCTCTTCGAGCAGCGGCATGTAGACGAATGACGCCGTGTCACATTGCGCTCCCGGGTAGCGATTCCAGTACCAAGTTCCGCCGAAGTCGCCTGCCTTCTCAATGATCCGGTAGTCGTCGATCCCAGCTTCCTTGAGCCTCGCTCCGGTCACCAAGCCTGCAAAGCCGCCGCCGATAAACGCTACGGTCACATGATCCGTCTTCGGTTCTCTTGGCTGGACCTCCATATAGGGGTCCGAAAGGTACTCGCCGAAGCCATCGGTAAGTCTGATGTACTGATCTACGCCATCCGGCCGCAGTCGCTTTTCGCGTTCTTGGCGGTACTTCTCTTTGAGTGCGGCCTTGTCTATCCCGGTATTGTTGGACGCAGAGTTATTGGTCGTGGCGGTCATCCCGGCTCCTCATGGCGCTCACTATGACTGAGACAGTCGTAATGAAATTATGATACTTGACTGAGGGGTCAAGTTTCCAAATCCGATTTCAGTTCCAAATCCGGTTTCCGTCGACTAGGTGATGAGGCGGGTCACTTCGAACTCTGTGGCGATTCCGGATAAACCCCAGGCCGATTCCGGCCGAAGCTAACGTAGGGTTTGTCGTCAGTTTCGCGGAGGGTAGGCAACTACATCTTTTGGGCGCTGGTCGGCTTGGGGAGGGACCGTTACGCAAACCAGTTTTTCACGGAGGTTCCATTGAGCGCACCGCTACCGAAGTCAGAGAGGATTGCTGAGATCCTTGTCGGCTTGTTCGGCGTCGACGTTGAGGTGGACGAGTATTTGGACTCACCGCCTGCGACTCAAGGTACCGAGCTGCCTTGGTCAATGGCGCTTTACATGGACCAGGGGGGCAACCAGGTCGGGGTTGTGGTTGCCGACTTCGCTTCCACCGCCGGGATGGCTGCTGCCATCGGGGTTATCTCACCCTCAAAGGCCGTAGAAGTTCTCTCGTCGGGTGGTTTGGATGCCGACTTGTGGCAGAACTTCAGGGAGGTGTCGTCTGCGCTGGCGGGGCTTTTTGTACTTGAGGACGGAAGCCAGTCCCAGCTCTATGAGGTCTACCAAGTGAAACCCGAGACCTGGTCGAAGCTACGGAACGAGGGGCGTTCCATGGTCTTCTTTCATATCGTGGCCGACATGTACCCTCCGGGAAACATTGTCGTCAGCCCGTTCGACCAGCCCCTCTCGGCCGAGTTCTGGGAGGATGCGTTCCCACAAGCGGCAGCGGAGGCTGAGGTTGCTGAGATTGCTGAAGTCTCTGAGATTGCCGATTTTGAGCGGGCTGCGCCCGACGAAGCAGGGTCCGAGGAGGCCCGGGTTGAAGAGCAGATAGTTGACGAATCGGCCGAAGAAGCGGCGAGCGTAATAAAGTCGGAGGAA
>DAIDIS010000040.1 GCA_027451785.1 Acidimicrobiales bacterium | reverse complement strand
CCCGGAAGGTTCGGTGGCGGTGGAACCAGGCGACGTTGTAATCGACGGTGGTGCAGCTTGGGGCGACACATCACTGATCTTCGCAAGCCAAGTGGGACCGGATGGTTTAGTCGTTGCCGCCGAGTGCGTTGAAGACAATATTCGAGTCATCGAAGAGAACCTGGCACTCAACCCCAAGGTCGCGCAGAGAGTGCGAGTCGCGAATTATGCCTTATGGGATAAGTCCGGAGAGCGCCTTGCGTTCGCTGATTCCGGTCCAGGCAGCCGAGCATTGGGAATCGACGGAGACATTGACAATGCCGCCAGCGGGCACACGACAATAACGATTGACGACTTGGTTGGTGAGCTTGGGCTGGACAGGGTGGACTTCATCAAGCTGGATGTCGAAGGTTCTGAGTTGGCTGTTTTAGAGGGGGCACGGGATACCCTTCGTTCCTTCAGGCCCAAATTGGCGCTGTCTGCTTACCACCGGTTGACCGACATATCGACGTTACCCAATTACATCAACGGCTTAGAGCTTGGTTATCGCTTCTTCCTCGACCACTACACCAACCACAGGGAAGAAACCGTCCTGTATGCAAAATCGGGCGGCTGAGCCCTGACGTCGAACAACGTTGAGATTCAGGCTTTGGCGGGTTTGGCTGCTTGAATTAAACGACATTGGGTTACGATGGGCCCGACAGCCATTCAGTTGTCTTCCCAATGAATCGCTCGTTCTATGAACTCCAGGGCAAGCGCGAGCCGCTTCTCGCAGAGGTCTCCTTTGCGCTCCCTATCCTCTCCTCCGGAAATCAGTGCCGAGGCGTGGGCTAGGCCACCCACCAAGTACTCGTGGATCAGGCAGAACGTCTCATGGGAAGCGGGGTCGTTCCTCAGGTTGTCTGCGACCGATTGAGCTTGGTTGTGGACCTTGCCGATTAGCTCTGTCGCCTCAGAGATTGACGCTGGCTCCTCGTTGGCGATGATAAGCATTTTTGCTTCGTTCAGCGGGGCGACATCCACTAACGATTGCAGTACCCCTACTTGGCGGAGGGCATTTCGCACCTGTGCCAGTCTCGCCGGCTTTCCAAGAAAGATTTCTATTCCTGTCTCCCTTGCCTCGGCCACATTCGACTCCGAGACGTCGGCCGAAAGGCAGATCAGCTTGGGCGGCTCAGGCTCGAAATCGAGGGATTGAATTCTTCTGGCTAAGTCTGTTCCATGCATTTCAGGCAGGTGCATGTCGAGAAGCACTGCACGGATATCCGGGTTGTTTCTGACCGCTTCGATTGCCGAAAACCCATTGCCGGTCCAAATGCTACGGCACCCGAGTTCGTTCAAAACCTCTCCTGCCAGTGAAGCATTGAGGGCGTTGTCGTCGACCACCATTACCAAAGGTCCTGTCTCCGGGCCGAGGTTGTCGCCGACCAGAACTGGCGCCTCCGGAATGTTCGTGAGTGGCGCCAGAGTAGCGGCCTTTACTCCCGGCTCCGGAACGGTGACAGGGACCAGCAAAGTAAACGTTGAACCTTTACCTGGTTCCGACTCGACTTCGATAGAGCCATCCATAAGTTCCGTGAGTTCTTTGGAAATTGATAGGCCCAATCCGGTTCCGCCGTACTTGCGGGTCGTCGATGTGTCTTCCTGTTCGAATTTCTCGAACACCGTCTCCTTGGACCAGGTGTGTATCCCAATTCCTGTATCGATTACCGAGACCGAAAGAAGAACCTTGTCGCCTGGCATATCCGATCGCATTCGCTGCTCCGGTCCGTCCATCATTTCTGCAGAGAATGCTTGAGTACTGCGCCCGCCCCCGGTCGTTTGGCCGGGAACCTCAGTTCTTTGCCCTGGGGCTGTGACTTGTCCATCCAGGGACACCACCAAAGAGACGGAACCCTCCTCCGTAAACTTGACTGCATTGCCAAGAAGGTTGACCAGGACTCTTCTTATCTTTGCAGCGTCGCCGACAAGGACGGGGGGAACGGAATCGTCCACTTTCGCGGTAAGGGACAATCCTTTCGACTCCGCTACGGCGTGAACCACGTCGCTGGCTTGAGCGACAAGATCGGAGACTACGAATGCGACCTCGTCTATCGTGACGACTCCTGACTCGATCTTGGCAAGATCCAAAATATCGTCAACGATCCTCGTAGCTTGGTCGATGGCGAGCCGAGCTATAGCAACATACCTCGTAGCCTCGGGTGCCAGGGTCTGTCTCTGCAGCAGGTCCAAAGAGGCTGACGCTCCGTGCAATGGAGTGCGAAGCTCATGGCTCATGTTGGCCAGGAAGTCGCTTTTGGCCCGAGATGCTGCAAGTGCCCCGTCGCGGGCCACTTCCAGTTCCGCCGCCTGCTCTCGGATCAAAAGGAGCTGGCTTCCGGCGGTATCCCGCCATGAAAGAGCAAAAAGGAACATTGCCGCGGCCATTACAACCTGACCTGAAAGCAAATCGAGAGGGTTCGGAATCAACTCCTGCTTGAAATGAGACCAGAAGTGAAGCGAGTACACGAATCCGAAGCAAAGGATCGAAATAAATAGCCACTGCCGCGCCGCCCGCAACGAACAGATGTGTGCGGCGATCATCGGGACCGCGCAGAAATACCACATCGTTACGGACTTGTCTTGTCCGACGACCATTGCGTTGGAGACCATGCAGACTGCACCAACTCCGATCCACATATGGGTGCCTGCTACCAGGCGCGATGTATTGCCAGGTCTAACGGCCCAGCGTCTGGCAAGCTCAATGCCGATCGCTCCCGCTGTCGTCTCGAACCCGGCGACCCAAGCTCCGCGCAGCATATAAACGCCGGTAACGGATAGTCCTGCGGCTATTGCAGTCCACGCGGCGATCGAGAATCGGCGGAGAATCAGCCTGTACTCGTCCTGCTGGGCACTTGGACCGGAACCACTTCCGGGGACAAACCAATAGTCGATCTCATTGAAATCCGAGCCTCGATCGTGGGTGATTGGTGCCCTGAAGACTGGGCTGCCTATGGGAATCCGCATTCGTCAGGTCCTTCGTGATTCTGAGGTTCAGGGAACGACATTGCCTCTTGGCGCACTCGTTCATTTGTTCTTGGCAATCAAATGGTATTTGAAGTATGAGAATTGAGCCAGGTCCCCAAAGTTGTTTGCGGCTTGAAGATTGTCTTTTTTGGATTGTCGGAACTTTGAAGCGCATGAATAGAATCGGATGTTTCGGGAAGGGAATCCGTTGGCTTTTTTGGAAAGGGATCGGCGAGATTCCATCCCGAGCCATACGAATGCTGCGAATCGAGGGACGCGGTTGACGATAAAGGCGCTTTTCATTGACAATGACCCATTGGCGGCGGGAGCCCTCAAGCTGATTCTTCACGAGGTTCCCGACGTTGAGGTCATCGCGTGCGAGGCCGGCTTAGACGAAGCAATTATTGCCTGCGACGGCATTTCACCAGACGTCGTAGTGATCGACCTTTATCTGCAGCCTGGGGAGCCGGACGGAATAAGCCTTGGAACGGCTATAAAGACCCGCCACCCGTCGTTGCCGGTGATGATTTGCACTTCGAGTGACTCTCCCCAGGACGCAACTAGAGCATGGATTGCCGGAATGGACGGGTTTGTTACAAAGAAGGAGTTCCTCTGCAAGGCCGAGCGAATTGCAACTCTTTTGAAGGTTGTCTCGGAAGGCTTCGTAATGTTCAGGGTTGACCCCAGGGGAGCGACGGAGACGCCAAACCAACTCTCGGATCGGGAACTCGAGGTTCTGGGCTTGAAATTCGCAGGTCATGCCCATCGATATATCGCAACCGAAATGTGCATAAGCGTCAAAACAGTGGACTCTCACCTTGCCAATATCCGAGCTAAGTTGGGTGTCGAGACGGTCGAGGACGCACTCAGGGTAGCGGTGGAACGCGGTCTTTTGGTTGGTCGCTGACCGAGTGGGTCCAAATTCGGCGAGTTAGCGGCAAGCCGAGGGGCAACAATCTTGGGGGCGAGGCAAAAGGCCAATAATTTTGAAGCCCACTCGATGAGTAGGGTAAACCCCTACTAAAAATGCAGTGTAGCTACGGTGGCAGGAGTATCTCCTTGTGAATAATGTGGAAGTACCTGCTAGCTGCTTTACGGAAGTTAGTGGAAGTTGACAGGGGCAAGTTGCCCATTGCATGTCCGTGTTGAGGATCGGCAGTCGGCTTGATGCCCTTAGAGCAACGCATATGGGCGGCGGTGTTAGGCGAGCGGCCCTTTTTTCCAAAGGGGCCGCTCAACTTCGTTCAGCTTGAATCCGATCATGCTGCGCCTAGTGTAAATGCGGCCATCGACAGTGAACCCATCTCGTAACCGGAAGTCAGTAGCTGCGTCTTGTCTCCCTCTTGGGAAGCTGCGCCTGCGATATACAAGAGTGGCAGGAAGTGGTCCGGAGTTGGCGATGCGAGAAGGAAATCGTCGTTAGATGCCAACGATATGGCTTCCTCCGGTCTTGTAGTCATGACCTCGGTTGCCTTCTCGCCGAATCTCTCGGCCCAGGCGAAGCCCTTTCCTGCCAGTGACCAGTCGATCAGGCGAAGGTTGTGAACTACGTTGCCACTGGCCATCACGAACACCCCGGCCTGCCTTAGCGCCGCCAATTTCGTCCCCATTCGAAAATGGTATTCAGGGCGCTCTTGGGCATTTACCGACAGCTGTATGACCGGCACGTCGGCGTCCGGAAATGCGTGGACCAGTACCGACCAGGTCCCGTGGTCGATTCCCCAAGTGGTGGCGTCAAGTTCCACTTGGTCGGGTATCAAAAGATCCGCAATCTCCGCTGCCAAATCGGGGTCACCCGTCACCGGGTACTGGATTTGAGATAGCTCTTCGGGAAAACCGTAGAAGTCGTGGATGGTCTTGGGGTGGTTCATTGAAGTCAGCTTTGAGGACGCCACATACCAGTGTGCCGAAATCGACAGAATCGCTCTTGGCTTTGGCATCGAGCGACCAAGCCGAGCCCAAGCTTGCGTGTACTTATTCGACTCGATGGCATTCATCGGGGACCCGTGACCCACGAAAGCAGCGTATGCCGGAGGCCTTTGCGATTGCCCATTGTCTTCAAGTTCTCCGGCAGTGAGGTTTTCATCCGGTGGCGTCATGCGATC